>JASJAX010000163.1 GCA_030066755.1 Acidimicrobiia bacterium | reverse complement strand
GCTTCGCAGGCTGTCCCCGCCCTACAAGGGCGGGGGAGCCAAAAGGAAGCCAAAGGGAAAGGCCCCGGCCGGAGGCCGGGACCTTGAAGTCTCTGTACTCAGTACTCGGTACTCAGTACTGCTTCTGCTGGGCAGCGATGCTGCTCAGCAGAAGCTTTGCCCACAACCGCAGCTGCGCTGCTGGTTGGGGTTGTTGATCGCAAAGCCGGCACCTTGGAGACCCATCTCCTTGTAGTCGACCGTTGCGCCGGGGAGCATCGCCGCACTCTCGGCGTCGATCAGCAGCCGAACACCGTCGGTCACCGAAACGACATCGGTCTCGTCGACCTGCGAGTCGAAGTACATCTCGTAGGAGAAGCCAGAACACCCGCCGGGGCGCACGGCGAGACGCAGCGCGAGGTCCGGATCGCCTTCGGCTGCGATGAGCTCGGCAACCTTGGCGGCGGCGCTCGAACTCAGCATCACGGGCGTGACGTCGGTGGTCGGCTCGTTGGTGATCACGATCTGTGCTCCTGTGTCCTGCGATGCCGGGGCCTGGCTCTCCGGCGGAGCGGAGTATACGGCAAGATTCGCACTACGGCCATAGTGATATTGACACGCGGCAGTCTACGATGCGGCGTATGGCAGACATCGCCGCCATCGAAGCCACGTTGAAGGGCGTACTCGATCCCGAACTCGGGAGCGACATCGTCGATCTCGGCATGGTGCACGGGATCCACATCGAGGGGACCACCGTGCACATCCGGATCGCCCTGACCATCGCGGCCTGTCCGATGCGTGACCAGATCGAGAACGATGTGGTGCGCAAGGTCAAGGCCATGCCGGATGTGGACGAGGTCGTGGTCGATGTCGTCGCAATGACCCAGGCGCAGCGTTCCGAGGTCATGTCGAAGGCCCGGCGGCACGCTCGGGACAACGCCGAACCGACCATGGTCAATCCGCTGACCCGCGTGATCGCCGTGAGCTCGGGTAAGGGCGGCGTCGGCAAGTCGTCGGTATCGGTGAACCTGGCGGCGGCGATCGCCGACCTCGGCCATTCGGTCGGCCTGCTGGACGCCGACATCTGGGGGTTCTCGATCCCTCGCATGCTCGGAGCGACCGATCTCCAACTCGCCGCGGGCGAAGACCGCAAGATCACGCCGGCGGTCGCCCAGGGCATCCACCTCATTTCGACCGGGCTCATCGTCGAGAACGAGGACACGGCCTTGATGTGGCGGGGCCTCATGCTGTCGAAGGCGCTCGAGCAATTCCTCAAAGACGTCGCCTGGCCGCGTGATCTCGACTATCTCGTGCTCGACATGCCGCCGGGGACCGGGGACATCCAGATGGCCCTCTCGCGGCTGCTCCCCCAGGCTGAGATGCTGGTCGTGACGACGCCGCAAAAGGCTGCGCAGAAGGTTGCGGCGCGAGTTGCCGACATGGCTCGCCGTTCGTTCATGCCGATCGTCGGCGTGATCGAGAACATGAGTGGCTTCACCACGGAAGACGGACGCCACTACGCCCTGTTCGGTGAGGGTGGCGGTGACGAGCTCGCCAACGACCTCGCCGTGCCGCTGATCGGACAGATCCCACTCGATCCGTTCGTCGTCGAAGGCGGCGACGAGGGGGCTCCGATCGTCCGTGCCCACCCGGACTCGCCGGCCGCGGAGGCAATCAAGCGAGCCGCAGCCGAGCTCACGCTGCTCATCCCCCCGGCCGAGGACGAAACCTGCACGAGCCGCATCGCACTGCTGGCAGAGCAACTGGAGACGATGGTCCCGGAGCGCACCTAGCGACGTGCTCAGACGGTGAGTCCATTGCAGACTCGGGCAAGCCTCAGTCTCGCAAGAGGTGGCCTGATCGATCCCGGATGTGCCGATCTGTTGCACCTGGCTAGGTGGGCGTTACTGCGCCGGATCGAGCAATCCAGAGTGGCCAGCGCCGCCCACACTCGCGCAAACTTGGCAGGCCGATGTGCAGAGATGGTCTGGTCGGAGTCAGCACTGGAAGTCAGTGGGCGGCCAGGTCCACGAAGTGATCTTCCCGCTCTCGATAACCGCTTGGTGTCCCTCGACGCAGAATTCGCCGCCGTCACTGCTCTTCCAGACGTGGTCCCACATCACTGTGTCTCCATTGGTGGTCAGATTGGAGATTGTGTAGGCATTGACTCCGTTTGCCTGGTCAACGTGAAGTGCCCGTATCTCGGCGGCCCCGTTGTGGTCGCCGAAGGGGTGAGCGGTGATTACGGCGTCCTCGGTGAACAACTCCATAACTGCATCAACATCGCCAGCGTTGTACGCCTCGATGTACATCTCGATGACAGCCTCAGGGTCGGCGTCACCTCCGCAGGCACACATCACAAGGGCCAGCGAAGCGATCAGGAGCAGCAAGGGTCTCGGTCGAGATGCCGTGCGGCGGGAGTCGGTCAGCGTCCTCATGGGATGCCCCTCTCGTAGCCGGAACCATCGGTTCCGTGCCAACGACCCTACGCGAGCAAACACCACGGCGACCGCCCAAATCACTCAACTCCGGCCGGTTCCGAGCACGACAACCCGCACGGAACCGACAGTTCTGGCCGCACGCAGATGTGCCGCTATGCGTGGTTCCGGTACCGGCGTGTTATCGCACATAGCGGGTGATCTGCGTGAGGCACACCGGATGACTATGTAGTCACTGTCACAGCGGTGATGTATGGTGGCGACATGAAGACAATCACCATCACCATCCCCGACGAGCTCGATGCAGAGGCCGCCGCTGAGGCGAAACGGCTTGGCATCTCGAAATCCGAGCTGATTCGCCGCGGCCTGAACGCACTCCTGCCCGATCACGGTATCGAGGCGGAGGGAGATCCATGGCGGGGACTGGCCGGTTTCGCTTCTGGCGACACGACGGCGGAACCAGGTGAGATCGACCGGGTCGTCTACGACTCGTGAAGTTCGCCGACACCAGCTGGTGGGTGGCATGGTCGCTACCTGGTGATGGTCGCCACGCGGACGCGTTGGCGCTACTGGATCACCTCGGCGCTGCCGAACAGGTCCTGACGACGAACCTCATCGTGGGCGAGACCTGGACATTCCTTCGCCGCAAGGATGGTCACCCCACGGCGCTTGCCTTCCTCGACCGGGTCCGTCTGCTCGACGAGCAAACCAAGCTCACCGTACATCGGGTAACCGCCGAGCAAGAGGACAAGGCGTGGGGATGGCTACGAAAGCACGACGAACGTGCATACTCGTTCGTCGATGCCACCAGCTTCCAAGTCATGCGCGACCGGCGCCTCCGAGAAGCGCTGGCGTTCGACCAAGACTTCGCAGCCGCGGGCTTTCTCGAACTCCGACCGTAACCGCTCCTCGATGTGCCGATCCGGTGCGCGTCCGCTGATCGGCGTTACTGCGACAGATCTGGTGATCTGCGTGGCTCCGGCGAACTATCGGTCTCGAACCGCTCACGGGGCTTCGCAGAGCCGGGTCGCTGAGCTAGGTGAGGCTGTAGTTGCCGAGGGATTCTCGCAACTGACCGGTCGGCGACAGAGTCCATTCATCCCAACCGCCAAATCGGATGTTCTGCTCCGTCCCATCCGCAGCCTTGGCTGTGACATCGGCCGTCCACAAGAAGACGGCTCGGTCTCCAGCACCCCGAACCTCGTCCATGGTGAGAGCAGAGTCTGGGTATGCATCGAAATACCTCTGCATCGCCGCTTGCACTGCGGCTCGGCCTACTGCCGGTTCTCCATTGTTCGCTGCAAACGAGCCGTCCTCAGAGAAGCAAGCCGCAACCGCTGCGGCATCGTGCGCGTTCCAAGCGTCGGTGTAGCGCTGTGCGAGAGCTGACAGGTCGTGAGCGTCCATGCCACGAGCCTACGCATCGAAACGAGCGCCACACGTGCCGCTATGGGTGCGGTTGTTCGCTGGGTGGAGATTCGAGCTGTGTGACTCGGTGGGTCCCGGCCAGTCCTTTGAGGTCCAACGTACGATCGGAGCCGAGACCGTAGTGGCGTCCAGCGGCCATTTCTGCCGTGACCGACGACAACAGGATCTCGCCAGGTTCTGCAGCTGACGCAATGCGGGCTGCCTTGTTGACAGTGATTCCGATGTAGTCGCCATCTGCGCTGAGTGCGTCGCCGGTGTGAAGGCCAACACGAATCCTGAAAGGCGCGGCTTCGTTGCGTTGGCGAAGATCCAGGGCTGCGCTGAGAGCACCCGCTACTGAACCAAAGGCTGCCATCGCTCCGTCCCCGAGCGTCTTAACGACAGTCCCACCGTGGTCCTCGACAATGACCCGCACCTCCTCGAGATGACGACCAATCAAAGATGCCCAATCGGCGTCCCCCATCGCTTCTGTGATCTGGGTTGAGTCTTCGACATCGCTGAACAGCAGCGTCACTGTTCCCGCTCCCGAGCTTTCGGCAATCGCCGCACCAGCAGAGTCGTCCAAAGAGTCCAAGAGGTGCCCGAGGTCCTTAGACAGCTCAACGCCCCAGGCCTCAGCATTCGGCACGCCGAGCGAGGCGTGCCATTGAACGATCCGCCACAGGCCGTCCTCCATGATGAGGATTCCTGTGTACCTGCTGCTTGATGGTTCACCATTCGCACGACCAATGATCGCGTTCACGGCGAACCAGCCAACATCTCCGTGCTCATAGGCCTCAATGACGTCGTACTCGACGCTGGTCGTCCCAATGTCCTTGGCTCTCTGCACCGACCACTCAGCATCCCGCTGCTGTGAGCCAACACCCAGAAACCACTCGTCGTCGGCAGCCAGGATCATTCGAGCCATGGAGCTTGCAGGAGGCGTGAGGTTGCTCAGGGTGTGAGCATCGTGATCGACCCAAACCGCCTTGAAGAGACGACGGATCAACGCCTCGATTTCGGGTGACTCCCTCATGCAACGAGCATAGGGACCCGACCCAACGGGCTGCCGAAGCGCCCAGAACCGGCGATTCCGAGCCGCACGCAAATGTACCGCTACGGGCGGCTGGGGTTGCTGCGACCAGGCAGACAGCAGGATCTAGGACCAGTTGAGTTGGTGGAGGGTGTGAGTACCGTCGAGGCCTTTGAGCTCGGCTCGGATCGGTGGGTCAAACGTGAATTCGTTTGGGCCGACCAGATCGGTGATGGTCGTCGAGACCAGTACCTGTCCTCCAGAGGCCAGCGCGGCGATTCGTGCAGCTTTGTTGACGGTCAGTCCGACCACGTCACCCTGATCGGATATCAGGTCGCCGGTGTGCAGCCCGATTCTGAGAGCGATCCTGTCGGTGCCAGTCTCGACAAGCTTCTGTACCTCGATCGCGCTGGATAGGGCGCCAGTCGCTGAGGGGAATAGATACATGCCCCCATCTCCGAGCGTCTTCACCTGAACTCCCGCATGCCTTTCGACAATCGCTTGGACTGACCGGAAGTGCTCCGAAATGATCTCGGACCATCGCCTATCCCCTAATCCCTTGGAAATGGCCGTCGAGTCCACAACATCGGTGAACATGACCGTTGCGGTCGCGAGGCCTGCTCCGCTGATCGGCTGCCTTCCACGCTCGGAGTCAAGCGCATCCAGAAGGTCACTCAAGGTACGTGGAAGCTCAACCGGCGTCAGAATCGTGTCGTCCGGGACTGCGGTGGAGAAGTGAAGCTGGACCACTCTCCATACCGCTGACTCAAGGCGGAGGACCGCCGTCATTCGTAGAACGACCGTTTGGCCACCGACGAAAGTTCGCTCCTGCTCAGCAGCTGCCCAACCAACCGGCCCATCCTCGAAGCCTTCGAGTCTCAGGATCTTCGAGTCCGTCACCACCCAGTCTTCAGGGTCACCAACAGACCCCCCGGCAGGCAAAACCGCTTCCTGGCCCTTGAACCACTTGTCAGCGCTCGAGATCAGCCGGAGATCTTCAGAGTCGGAGTGAAGACTGCCCATAGCCTCCATGTCCATGCCCACCCGAGCCTTCAGGAAACGTCGAACTACCGACTCAACTTCAGCCGATCTCTTCACCTGGACAAACCTAGATGAGGCCAACAAGCAAGGCGACCAAGAGCCCCTGTGGCTCAGCCACACCCGCTCCATAAGCGGCAATTCCGGGCGGCCAACTCCGCACGCCGATGTGCCGATATGGTGCACTCGGCGGAAGGTGCGTTATTGCTCGGCAATAGTTGATCCCGGACGCGGTTGCAGCCGTGCGCGGTGCCTCCAGTAGTCGGCATCCATGCTCGATTCGAGCCACCCTTGAGCAACGGTGTATGCGCTCCGCGTCCGATCGGTGAGCGCTTCAACGGAGCCGACATCCCACCTGCGCTCCTCGATGTAGTGGGCGTTGTGGTTGTCCTGACACCAGCAACCAACCATCAACACCAGGGTCACAGTCCAGACGGGATCAGGGGGACGAGAGTCTCGAAGAATGCCTTTCGGATGTCGCCTGATCTCGATATCGATCTCGAGCCAGTCGCTGACCGTCTCCCAGAGAAGAGATCCTCCGATCAGGTCGGTGCCATTGGAATGCCATCCGCGCCCGGCTGCTGGCTCGAGGCCCATCCACTGGTCAGCCCAGCCTGCTAGCCACGCCTGCGCCTCCTCCGTATCGAACTCCGGACCGAGAACAGTCGCCAGCGGAAGCTCGGTGATCATCTCAACTGCGTCGGGCATGGCGTCATCCTGCCAGATCACTACGACTCACACCCGCACTCGGAAGTGCCGATCCAGCGCACTTGGCGAGATGGGCGTTATTGCTCCATATCAGGTGATCTGGGCG
>JASJAX010000162.1 GCA_030066755.1 Acidimicrobiia bacterium | reverse complement strand
TGCAGTAACTCTGCCGCTCGTTCGATCGTGATGTTGTCGACGGTGTCGGCGGTGCGGAACGATGCGTTCACTTCGCCGTCGGTGACGTACAGACCGAATCGACCGTCCTTGACCACGACGGGCTTGCCGCTGTTCGGGTCTTCCCCGAGTTCCTTGAGCGGCGGTTGGGCGGCTCGGCGACCACGACGCTTCGGTTCGGCGAGCTTCTTGACGGCATCGTCGAGCGTGATCGAGAAGATCTCCGGCTCCTCGTCGAGGCTTCGAGTCTCCTTGCCCCACTTCAGGTACGGGCCGTAGCGGCCGTTTTGGGCCACGATGTCCTCGCCGTCTTCCGGATGTGATCCGACGACCCGCGGCTGTGACAGGAGGAGGAGCGCATCGTCGAGGCTCACGGTATCGACCGACATCGTCTTGAACAGCGAGGCGGTCTTTGGCTTCTCCTTCGACCCATCCTCGGGTTCCCCGAGTTGGACGTAGGGGCCGTATCGGCCGTTCTTGACCATGACGAGGTTCCCGGAGTCCGGATCCTCACCGAGAATCCGGTCGTCGTTCGGCTTGGCGATGTACTCGAGTGCGACCTCCACCGTGAGTTCGTCGGGCGGCAGGTCGTCCGGTATCGATGCCGTGTCCTCGCCGCGCATGACGTAGGGGCCGTAGCGACCGACGCGGGCAACCACCGGGTTGCCGTCCGCATCGTCACCGAGCGGAATCGAGTTGATGTCCCGAGCATCGATCGCCTCGAGGTTCTGCGAGACCATGTCCTTGAGCCCGGGGAAGCCGTTCCCGAAGTAGAACGCGTTGAGCCATGGGATCGCCTCTTCTTCGCCCGTGGCAATTCGATCGAGATCGTCCTCCATCCGTGCCGTGAAGCCGTAGTCGACGAGATCCTGGAAGTGGCGTTCGAGAAGCGTGATGGTGGCAAACGCCGTGTAGGTGGGAACCAGTGCTGTTCCCTTCTTGAAGACGTAGCCACGGTCCTGGATGGTCGAGATGATCGAGGCGTACGTCGACGGCCGTCCGATCTCCAACTCCTCGAGCCGCTTGATCAACGACGCTTCGGTGTAGCGGGCCGGCGGCTTCGTCTCCGACCCCTTGGCGACGAGCTCGTTGAGGTCGAGGCGATTGCCCTCTGCCATCTGGGGAAGTGGTCGTTCCTGATCGTCGAGCGCTGCATCGGGGTCGTCGCTGCCCTCGACGTACGCACGCAGGAAGCCGGGGAACGAAATCGTTCGACCCGAAGCTCCGAAGGTGGCGTCGCGACCATCGCTGCCGACGGCGCCCAAGCGCACCTGGAGGCTCTCCCCTTTGGCATCCTTCATCTGGGAAGCAACAGTGCGCATCCAGATGAGCTCGTAGAGGCGGGTCTCGTCGGCCTTCGGTCCGAACACCGCGGCCACTTCCTGCGGGTCGTGGAAGGTCTCGCCGGCGGGACGGATCGCTTCGTGCGCCTCTTGCGCGTTCTTGACCTTCGACGTGTAGGTGCGCGGTTGGTCGGGCAGGAAGTTCGCGCCGTAGCGATCGGCCACCAGATCCCGTGCCGCAGTGATGGCGGCCTCGGCGAGGGTGATCGAGTCGGTCCGCATGTAGGTGATGTATCCACCTTCATACAGCCGTTGGGCAGCACTCATCGTGCGGCGAGCACCGAAACGGAACTTACGGCCCGACTCCTGCTGGAGCGTCGACGTGCGGAAAGGCGGATACGGCTTGCGGGTGTACGGCTTTGCCTCGACCGAACGAACCGTGAAGTCGGCACCCTCGAGGGCGGTGGAGAGCTCGCCGGCGCCGGCCTCGTCCAGCACGAGCCGGTCCTGCGATCCCATCCGGCCGTCTGCGCCGAAATCCTTGCCGGTGGCGACGCGGGTTCCATCAACGGTCAACAACGTCGCCTCGAACGGGGTTGGGTCCGATCCGTCGGCGACCTGGAACGTGGCGGTCAATCCCCAGTAGCTCGCCGAGACGAAGGCAATCCGCTCGCGCTCGCGCTCGACGATGATGCGGGTCGCAGGTGACTGCACGCGGCCGGCGGAGAGACCCTGGCGTACCTTCTTCCACAGCACGGGTGAGACCTCGTAGCCGTAGAGCCGATCGAGGATGCGCCGTGCCTCTTGGGCGTCGACGAGACGCCGATCCAGATCCCGCGGATTCGCAACGGCCTCCTGAATCGCCGACTTCGTGATCTCGTGGAACACCATGCGGTGGACTTCGACCTTTGGATTGAGCACCTCGAGGAGGTGCCACGCGATCGACTCACCCTCGCGGTCTTCGTCCGTTGCGAGCAAGACCGAGTCGGCGCCCTTCACGAGCTTCTTCAGCTTCTGGACCTGCTTCTTCTTCTCCCCGGCGACGACATACAGGGGTTTGAAGTCGTTCTCGACATCGACACCGAGCCGCGCCCACGGCTCGCCCTTCATCGAAGCCGGCACGTCCGCAGCCGAGCGCGGCAGATCGCGAATGTGCCCGATCGAGGACTCGACGATGTAGTCCGGACCGAGATAACCGCCGATGGTCTTGGCCTTGGCGGGCGACTCAACAATGACGAGATGTTTGGGCATGGGGACGCGGAGTTACGGCTCCGTCACGCTTGCGAACGCCCGGAATCCGGGCAACGAGACTGCATATCTATTGGAGATCGGTGGCGATGTCAAGGCGGAGTAGCGAGTAGGGAGTAGCGAGTAGCGAGTACGGGCCTACCTTCATACGGCACGGGAACTGGGTCGCTGAAGGGATCTCAAACCGGGGTCTAGACGTTGCGGGCGGCCGCAAAACCGGCTTCGAAACGGGTGACTACGGCATTCCAGGTGAACTGTTCTTCGACCCGGGTTCTTCCCGCACGACCCATCATTCGACCTCGATCGGAGTCGGTCACGATGCGCTCGACTGCGTCGGCGATGGCGCCGATCGAGTTCACCACGTATCCGGTGCGACCCGGATCCACCGTCTCGGGTGAGCCCCCGGACGCACCGGCGAGGACCGGAATCCCCACGGCAGCCGCCTCGAGAAAGACCAGGCCGAGGCCCTCGACCTCGAGCCCGCCCCACCGGGTGCGACACGGCATGCAGAAGATGTCCATCGAGCGATACAGCGACGGGAGGTCTCCCCACGGAACATCCACGGCGAAATGGGCGTCGACCCCGAGACGATCGGCGAGGCGTCGGAGTGACTGTTCTTTCCTCCCCTTGCCGACGATGAGCACCTTCACCGCGGTTCCTCGCTCGGCGAGAAGCGCCGCAGCGCGCAACACCCGATCCTGTCCCTTGCGCGGAACAAATCGGCTGACGCAGCCGAGCACCGGCGGCGACCCGGTTGTGGTGTCGGCATCGGGAGTGAATCGGTCGATGTCGACCCCGGCGCCGACATACTCAACGGGCAGCGACGTGAGCCGGCGCAGTCGCTGCTGAGTGAAGTGGCTCACGGCAAAGCGGACGTCGGCGGCGCGCAGCGTGGATCGCAGGAGCGACCGCACCCCCGGCAGCGCAGCCGGGATCACCACCTCGGCGCCGTGTCCGAGCACCCCCACCGGCACGTCGAGTCCTGCGCTCACGGTCGGGGCGAGCCGCGACAGCGGGTACGGCGCGCCGAAGAGCACTGCGTCGGGTTCGAACGCGCGGAGCTCGGCCATCACCCACCCCCGGATGAGTGGTGTTGGCCACATGAAGCGGGCGGACCCGCGGCGGACCACGGTCTCGCCCCGATCGGTCTCGTCTGCAGGCCCATCGTTCGGCGCGAGCACTCGGACGGCGTCCGGCCACGCATCGACCAGATTCCCCAGGTATTGCTGGATCCCGCCCGGCTTCGGCGGATAGTCGTTGGTCACGACCGCAAGGCGCACCGATCAGCCCGTCCAGCGGTCGTCGAGGTGTGGCGTGACGTTCCACGACGCAACCGCGGGACCGCGATCACTCCACACGATGTGTGCCATCGACGTGTTGCCCGCGACCGGCAGCCGGTGCCGGGTAGCGAAGTCGAGCCCCAAGACGGTGGTGCCGAGGGCACGGATTGCGCCACCGTGAGACACGATCCCCACCGACTGGTCCGGGTGACGCATTGCCAGCTTCTCGGCAGCGTCGGCCATACGAGCTTGCACCTCGGCGTACGTCTCGCCGGTTCCGCCCCGGCGAACATCCCGACCGGCCTCGATGGAGGCAAGGCCGTCGGGATCGACGGTGCGAATCTCGTCCCGGGTCCGGTTTTCCCACGAGCCGAACCCGATCTCCTGAACCGCGTCCACCGTCTCCACCACCCAGCCGTTCGCCGTTCCGAGGATCACCGCGGTGTCGCGCGCCCGACCCAGCGGCGAGCTGTAGAGCGCGTCGAGCTCGGGCATCGCTAACGCCAGGCGTTGCGCCTGCTCCCGGCCCTCGTAGGTGAGGACGCCGTCCTGCTGGCCTTGCCAGCGACCCTCCACGTTGGACTCGGTCTGTCCATGGCGAATCAGATAGAGGTGCGTCGATCCGACGTCGGCACGCACCGGGGATCCGGGAAGGTGGGTGGCATCGTTGAAGACTGCGAGCTGCGGACCATTCGAGTTGACGCGCCACGTCGTGAGACTCGTGTTCGTGAGACGGAGCAGCCGGCTGCGGTCCGGCGAGTTGAGCAGGGCCGCCGTCAGCGAGTAGATGGCACCACCGTGACTCACCACGAGGGCTCGCTGCCCGTCGTCGAGCCGATCGGTCAGTTCGGTGAACGCCTCGGTGACACGACCGATGAGCTCACTCATCCGCTCGCCGCCGCCAAACGCGATGTCCTCGCGGGCCTCGAACGCCGCCGCGGCGTCGGGTGCGGCCTCACGAATCTCGGCTTGGGTCCGGCCCTCCCAGTCGCCGAGGTTCATCTCTCGCCAGCGGGCATCGGACTCGACATCGACTCCGAGGGCCCCTGCGGTGGCCATGGCGCGGCCGAGATCGGACGAAACAACCACGTCGAACTTTGCTCCGTTGAGCCGCGATGCGATCCGCTTGACCTGTTCGCGCCCGCGTGCCGAGAAGCCGGAATTGGACCAGCCCTGCCACACGCCGGCCAGGTTGGCGGTCGTTTCGCCGTGGCGAACCAGGGTGATCTCGACGCTCAGGGTCGTCCTCCGTGACGGTCGATCTGTGCAGGCCGTAGGCTAGGCACGTGGACATCGTGTTGATTCTCGCCACGGATTCCCCGGCCATCATCGACGAGGGATTCTGTGACGGCCTCGGCTGTTGGGCACCGTACGCCATCGTTGGGCTCGGTCTCGCCGCCCTCGGCTACGTGCTCGTGAGAACCCGCCGTCGTAGCGAAGAGGCGTACTGGCGGCGCAAGCAGATCGAAGCCGACCGGCGCGCCAACGACCCCGACATGGCGAAGCCACCGCCCGACGACGATCTGGGGTGACGGAAAGCGGCCCTATCCGTCACAACTCCGAGTGACCACAATGAGGGCAGCGAGAGAAGCGGCAACCATGGCGACGGCGACGTTCGAGCCGAGCAGCGACACCGACCGATCCACCCGCTACCGGATCGTGCCGGTTGGACCTCCGTCGGAGCGACGATGGAGACTGGAGACCGCCGTGCCGGGGACCGACGACCCACTCCAGTGGTCGACGACCTCGGTTCACCACACGTTGGCGACGGCCAGGTATCGCGCCAGGAGCCTTGCGCAGGAGCAGCGAAGCCGAGATCGTTTCTTCACGCGACTCGTGATTGGTGGACTGGCACTGGTGGGTTGGCCCGTGGTCGCACTCTCCAGCGATGGCCTCGCCGCACTGGTGATCTCGGCTGCACTGTTTGCACTTGCCGTCGCCTTGCTCGGTGCGGCGATCGTGATCCGGTTCGGGTACAACGAGCGGTGGGCTGGGGGACGCCACAGAGAGACCGGGCTACTGGATCGGATGGCGGCGCCGGTCATCGCCAGCGTGCGCCGCCAGCACGCGGCAGTCCCTCGACCCGACGAAGGCCCCGTCCGAGTGCTGCCGCCGGACGCGCATCGGTCGCTCTGGGAGTGAACGGTTCGGTCAGGACGCAATCAGCCATCCGATCGAGAACGCGCTGCTGTTGATCAACGCGTGCGCAATGATCGGCGCAAGCAAGCTGCCCGATCGCATGCGAAGCCAGGCAAACACGAACCCCGCCGCTGCCGTGACGGCCACCGCTCCAGCCACGATGCCGACCGTTGCGAGTCCGTTCACTGCGTAGCCGCCCGCCGGGTTGAGGTCGAGCCGGCCGAGCGTCGGGAGCACGTGCCAGAGACCGAACAGAAGCGACGTCGCAACCGTCGCCCCTCGCAGCGTCGTCGTGCGTTGCCACTGGCTGAAGAGCACCCCGCGGAACGCCACTTCTTCGAAGAAGGCGGTCCCGAACGGGATCCTCACGAGCACCTGGTAGGCGAGCCCGATCCCGGCCAGGTCGAGCAGCGTGGCATCCTCGAAGAAGCGACGGGTCCATTCCCAGGAGACGGCGACGCCAACGGCGGCGATGGCAACCGCAGCACCGGCTACACCGAACCGGACACCCCTCGCCGGGTCCGACCCCGGCATGTC
Source organism: Acidimicrobiia bacterium (assembly GCA_030066755.1). Classification (GTDB taxonomy): domain Bacteria; phylum Actinomycetota; class Acidimicrobiia; order Spongiisociales; family UBA5794; genus JASJAX01. The sequence continues at coordinate 210 of JASJAX010000162.1, read as the reverse complement.
GAGCTGGCGCGGCCCGAGGCCCCAGCGTTGCGAAAAGAAGAGCATGAGCAATGCCGCCGCAACGTTGGCGGGTACATACGCCGGCGATGGCACGACCAGGTTGCTCAGGACGTTCCAGACGACCAGCACGCCCACGAGCAACGCCAGCCGGGTTCGTTCGACCTCCACCTCGCCAGTATCGCCCAACGAAGAAGCGGGGGCCCCGGGGGG
>JASJAX010000029.1 GCA_030066755.1 Acidimicrobiia bacterium | reverse complement strand
CGATCCCGGGAACGCCGACACCCTGGCAGCGATCGCCACGAGGGCCTTTGACCCCGACCGAAAGCGATACGGAAGCGGACCCCCCGGCCTCGATGACCCCGCGGTGCATCGGCGGATCGCCGCAACGGCCCATGCACACCAGCTCTGGACGGGCGATCGGCTGGCAGGAGCGGTCTACGTATTCGATCGGCCCGATCCCGGCGCATGGGAGCTCGGCACGATCTTCATCGACCCGGATCTCCAGGGGGAGGGTCTTGGCTCACGGTTGATGGAGTTCGTGGAACGCGCCACGCCGGCGGCGCGCACCATCACGCTGGAGACGCCGTACCGGAACACCCACCTCCACCGCTTCTACGAGGGGTTCGGGTATCGACGAATCGGCAAGACAACACCGGGTGATCATCCCGAAGCCACCGATCCCGACTTCCATCTCTTCGTGTACCGCAAGGAGCTGTGACGCCTGCAGCAGGCCGCGACGCCGGTGACTCACTAGCCGCGGAGCATCCTCACCTCGTCAAGCACGACCGTGCCGCCGATCGACGCCGTGTCGCCCGCCCAACGCAGCTCGATCCGGGACGGATGGCCGATCGATTCGCCCTGGTCGATGCTGAGTGAGCCGCTCGGCTCCCCGCGTTCCTGAAGGGCAGTGGCCAGGGCGACCGCTGCGCTGCCGGTGGCCGGGTCCTCGTCGACGCCCGTTCCGGGAGCGAAGAACCGAGCGAGCACATGGTCGCCGTCTCTGGCGTAGATCAGCACGCCGAACACCTCTGCGAGCACGGCCATGTCCGGCTCCAATGCAGCGACCTCGCCGAACGTTGCCAGCTCGCCGATCACGTACTCCTTCGGCAGCAGGACCCGCGAGGTCGCCGCAACGCCACCGATCCCGGCCCGATCGAGATAGGCCCCGACATCGTCGGCCGGCACCACACGACCGTTGATCGGGGCATCGATCCAGACCATCTCACCGACGGTACGGATTGCCACATCGCCGATGCCACATCGCAATGCCGTCTGCGTTCCGGTGCCGTGGACGGTGAGTACCCATGCCGTCCCGACCAACGGGTGACCGGCGAACGGCAGCTCGTCGACGGGAGTGAAGATCCGAATGAGCGGCACGCCGTCGGGCTGCTCTTCGACGAACGTGGTCTCGCTGAAACCGAGCTCGGCGGCGATCGCCTGCATCTCGGCGCGATCGAGCCCGGCTGGATCGGTGATGACACCGAGATGGTTGCCGCCGGACTCGCCGCGGGTGAATACCCGCACGATGGTGCAGTCGCGTTCCATGTTCGACGACGCTACTCCGCCGGCCGCCGGGCGGTGATCACAATCGTCTCCGGCTGGGTCGCCTCGCCATAACCATCGTGGAACTCGACATCGACGAACCCGGCATCGGTGAGCGCAGCGAGGTACTCGCCGTCCGAGTAGGCGTACACCCGCTCGCCGAACACCTGCACTGCGCCGGTTGCGGCGTCGACCACGAGGTGGCGGTTGAGTGTGCAGCGAGTCTCCTCGTCCCAGGCGCTCTCGGTCAGCACGAGGTGGGGTCCGGGCGTGAAGAGTCCAGTCTCCGTGGCGTACCAGGAGGGCGCTGCGCCTCCAGCGGCTCGAACCGCCTGCTCCGGCTGCGGCTCGAGAACGATTCGACCAGATGGTCGTAATGCCTGACGGATGCGTGCAAGCAAGTCGGCTCCCTCGGACCGGTCGAACACGTTGAACTCCCCGAAGAGCAGCAACGCCAGGTCGTGGCCGCTGCCGAAATCGGTCGCCCGCACATCACCGAGGATGTACGAGCAAGCCGCCCCGCGCTCATCGGCGGTCGCACGAGCATGCCGGATCGAGGCCGGGGAGAAGTCGATGCCAAGACACGAGCAGCCGAGCGATGCGAGCCGTTCGGTGTACAGCCCGGGACCACATCCAACGTCGAGCACCGCCCCCGGTGCACCGGCCATGACCGTCTCGAATATCCAGGCCACGTGCTCGTCGATGGTTGCGAATCGCCGGCTGGCGGCATCGTGAGTCTGGTCGAAGTGTTCGGCAAGCATCCGCTCGCTGAATTCGGGATCGTCCCACGGGATCTTGGCCGGAACGACATCGAGGGTCAGCGGCGGGCGGTCGACGATCCCGTCGAGCAGCTCTCCGTCGTGCGCCGATACGGGGGTGGTCTCCATCGCCGCAGCATCGCATCGGATGAGGGCGAGGTCGAACTGCTTGACATGTGAGTAAATACTCACATATAGTCTCGGCTATGGACGCGGTGTTCAAGGCACTCAACGATCCCGGGCGGCGGGCGCTCCTCGATCGGCTGTTCGAGACCGACGGGCTCACGCTCGGGGAACTCTGTGAGGTGCTGCCCGACATGACCCGGTTCGGCGTGATGAACCATCTCGGTGTCCTCGAGGATGCCGAGCTCATCACGACTCGACGAGATGGCCGCCGCAAGCTCCACTATCTGAACCCCGTACCGATCCGTCTCGTTCACGACCGCTGGATCAGCAAGTACACCGAGTCGCTCGTCGGTTCGGTGGCCGCACTCAAGACGCACCTCGAGGGAGGGAGACCCACCATGGACACACCCGAACACATCTACCAGGTTTACATCCGCTGCACCCCCGAGGCAGCGTGGAACGCCATCGTCGACGGCGACGTGACCGTCCAGTACTTCTACGGCACCCGGATCGAGTCGTCCTTCGAGCCCGGCGCGTCCATGCGCTACACCTACCCCGATGGAACGGTGGCCGCCGACGGTGAGATCATCTCGTTCGACCCGCCCAAGCGGCTCGAGTACACCTTCCACCCCCGATGGGATCCGGATCTCGACGCAGCCGGACCGGTACGCCAGGTGTGGCTCGTCGAGGAAGCGAATGGCGTGACGAAGCTGACCGTTGAGCTGTGGGACATCGACCCGGCGGGCAAGACCTTCGCCGAGTTCACAGGCGGCATCCCCTACATCGTGTCAGGCATGAAGTCGGTGCTGGAGACGGGACAACCTCTCGGTTGAGCCCGGTTCCGAGTTTCAAGTCAGAATCGTATGGACTGACGACTGATCACTGACGACTGTCAGAGGTCGGCCAGGACTGCAGCGAGCTCGTCACCGCCCATGGCGCCTTCAACCCGGGTGGCCACCGTGCCGTCCGGGTTGAGGAAGACCCAGAACGGGATGGCGCTCCCGCCGAACATCAGGAACGCGGAGTTGTCGGCGTCGTCCAGCAGGATCGGTTCGCTCCAACCCTCCCCTGCGATCCACTCCGAGGGCGGGAAGTTCGGCCGGTTCGGATCGACGGCGACGGTCACGAGAACGAAGTCGACGCCATCGACGCCTCCCGTCTCGTCGAGCCAGCGCACGACCTCGGGGAGTTCGTTCTGGCAATGGCCGCACCAGTGTGCGACGAACAGCACCGCCTGCGCATTGCCGGTGTCGCCGATGGAGGAGCGATTGCCGTCGTAGTCGGCACCAACGATCACGGGTGACGGCAGACCGGCGGCTGGATCGGAGCTCCCGCCGACGGGCGGCAGCGGATCACCGGTGATCTGTGGAGCCCCATATTGCGCAGCGACCACGTCGACCGTCGTCGTCGGCATGGAGGTCGCCGGCGCCGTCGTTGAGGTCGGCGGCAGTGTCTCGAGAGTGTTTCCCGAAGCGGTGGTGGGCGGGGCCGTGGTCGTAGCGCCGTCGGAATCGCCACACGCCGCAGCCAACACGGCAAGCGCAACTCCGATGGCAAGAAGATGGCGTCTCATAGACCCCGCAGCGTACCGGTACTGTGGGACAGTGGAGTCAGTTCGTTTGCCGCAACACTCCGTACTCGGTACTCAGTGCTCGTGATGGCCAATATCACGCAACTTGCGACTTGTGACCTGAGACTTGAGACTCCCGCCCATGGACGTCATCGACATCCTTGGTCTCGACTCATTGATCGCTCAGGTCGTGCTCGCAATTGGTGGCGCAATGGTCCTCGGCAACGGGTTCGCCATCATCCAGCATCGACGAGGAAGAGCACCCAAGGGGGCCACCGGCGAGTTCCGCGCCCTACGCGCCTGGTGGCTGCTCGGCGTCGGATTCGTGATCACCCTGTGGGGTGCCGCGAGCCTGTTGGTGCTGTAGCCACCTTCCGGGGACGCACCGGGCGCGCGCCGTTACAATCGAGGCTCTGGCGGATGTAGTTCAATGGTAGAACACAAGCTTCCCAAGCTTGGAATGGGGGTTCGATTCCCCTCATCCGCTCCATCGGGGCCGGCCGTAGGTCGGCCTCGACGTACGAGACAGCGACGGCGGGGCACAGCGTGATCTTCTCGGACCGGACCATCAAGGAAGCGATCGAGGACGGCCGCATCACGATCGATCCCTACGACGCAACCATGGTGCAGCCGTCGAGCGTCGACCTCCGCTGCGACGCGACTTTCCGGGTCTTCGAGAACCATCGGTACGCGCTCATCGACCCGAAGGCCGATCAGCCGGACCTCACCGTTCCGGTCGATGCGACGCCGGAACAGCCGTTCATGCTCCATCCCGGCGAGTTCGTGCTCGGGTCCACACTCGAGGTTGTCGGACTCGCCGACGACATCGTCGCCCGGCTCGAAGGCAAGTCGAGCCTCGGTCGAATCGGGCTCCTGATCCACTCGACCGCCGGTTTCATCGACCCGGGGTTCAAGGGCCAGGTCACGCTCGAGCTCTCGAACGTCGCCAACCTGCCCATTGCGATCTATCCGGGGATGAAGATCGGTCAGGTGTCGTTCTATCAACTCTCGACGCCCGCCGAGAACCCTTACGGCTCTCCCGGTGCAGGCTCGAAATACCAAGGGCAATCGGGGCCGACCCCCAGCCGAGTCCATCGCGACTTCGGCGAGGATCGATGAGCGCTCCCCTCGCACGAGCCGGAGCGATCATGCTCGACTGCTCGGACATCGATCGGATGGTCGAGTTCTGGGGCACCGTGCTCGGCCTCCAGGCACGGGCCCGCTACCCCGACTACGTCTTCATGAGCCGCATCGTCAAAGGTGGACCGGCGCTGGCCTTCCAGCGAGTCCCCGAGGGCAAACAGACGAAGAACCGGATGCACCTCGACCTCGCCGTCGACGACCGTGAAGCCTTCATCGGCAAGGCCCTCGAACTCGGCGCAAGCGAAGTCGAGACCCACACGCTCGATTCCGGCTTCACCTGGACCGTCCTCGCCGACCCCGAAGGCAACGAGTTCTGCGTCTCCGAAGAGCACTAGGGCAGGCTTCGCTTCCCGGTACCTGGTACCGGGTACCGGGTTTCCGCTCACCCGGCTGCCCGAGCGAGGAACTCAGCGCTGAGTTCGTTCCACAATTTGGCGGATTCCGCACTGCGTACCGGGTCCAAACCACCGTTGAGCGCCATTAGTTCGACGCTGTCCGGGCGCTCCTGGTCGAGCCACTCGAAGAACTCCAGCACGACCTGGTCGTACTGCTCGCCGCCGGTGCCCCAGTCCTGGTGGTAGGAGGTGATCCGACCGCTGTTGTTGATCGTCAACTCGACGGTTCCGTCAATCCTCCCGATCGACCGTGAGACGTATTCATCCGTGTAGGTGATCGAGCACGCGGCGGCGTCCCCGCGTGCTCGGCAGTCCGACATTGACATCCAACCACCGAGCCAGATCTCCCAGAGCTTCTGTTGCCTCCACCGTAGGAAATCGGCGGAGAAGTCCGCACCGCTCCCCGAGGCCAGGGGCACATCTGGCCCACCCTTGTCCGGGAACGTCACAACGATGCCCGTCAGGAACGTCTCCATGTAGTCATCGATTCGGCCCGTATTGAAGGCGTCGATGAGTTCGCTAATAGCGTTGAGTTGCTCGAGGTCGAGACCCGAGGCTGACCCGTTGAACTCCGGAAGCCACAGGTTCCACAACGCAGCCGATTCCGGCTCGAACATCGGCTCGGCTCCGTTGAACATGATCAACTGCTGGTCTGCAGTATTCAGCTCGACCCAGGTGTGGAATCCCCCAATCGCGCCGATGAAGTCGCTGCCAGTCACCTCCTCCGCGTAGTCGACGATCTTGCCGTCGAGGACGGTTGCCGTCACTGAGATCCGCCGGGGACCAACGAGGGGATGCGACCAGTCGATGTCGCACGCGACCTCGACGGCATTCCCGACACACGAAGCCAACTCGTACCGACTGCCAGTTGCGACCGCCCACCGGTAGACCTTCTCGAGCCGATTCCATTCCACCAGGCCGCCGCTACTACCCATGAACGAGGTTGCTGCGTCATGCAGCACACTGGCTTCGGTCGTGAAGATGGCGCGGTAGCGATGCCAATCGCCGCTGTTGTATGCGGCGACCAGTTCCTGGCCCACCGCCAAGGGATCTCCCGGTGGTGGCGTTGTCGGCTTCAACCGCTCGGACGTCGGCGTTGGTCCTTCAGTACCGGGTGGGACTGTCGGGTCGACATCATCCGTCGTCGGCCACAAGGCAACGGCGCCCACCAGGATGATGACGGCTGCAAAAGCGACGGCCCCTGCCAGCCATCGGGGACGGCGCCCCGATCGCCCCGTTGGCTCGAGTAGCTCTCGCGTGTTCGTGTCCATGCTTGCCTCCTCAATGCTGCGGAGGAAGGCTGCGGCTTCGTCTGTCGTCGGGGCGTATTCGTCAAGATCGACCGCCGGGTTGATAGCGACGAGCCGCCCGTACGCTCGCTCGCGGGTAGTCATGAACCTCCTCCTTCCTGCATGACATGGGGGGTGTTCACGGACACTTGGTCGACACGACTGAGTTGGGATGCGAGTCGCTGCTTGGCCCTGCTCAGCCGCTTCTCAGCAGCCTTTGTCGAGATTCCAAAGCGCTCGGCGATCTGAGAGGCCGGGAGGCCCTCCCAGGCCGAGAGCAGCAGCACCTCGCGGTCGGCGGAACGCAACGCAGCCAGCGCATCGACGACCACTCGATCCTGTATTCGTCGCACGATCTGGGTTTCGGGACTCGGCGCGTAATCGGGACCGAGTCCTCGCACCTTTGCAAGGAGTCGCGTGTGGCGGGTGCGGCTGCGATACCGATTCGACAACGTGCGGGCAGCGACTCCGTACAGCCACGGCAGCGTCCGATCGCCGGTGGGGACATCGGCGAGGCGCCGCCACGCCACCGTGAAGACCTCGGCTGCGGCATCGTGGGCGTCATCGTGGCCGATGCGCCGGATGCAGTAGCCGAGGACGGCGGCGTAGTGGGCGACATACATCGCCCGGAATCGCTCGCGTCCGTCGCCGGCTGCCATCGGTGGTCATCTCCCTCGAGCCAAGTCTTGCGAACCTTGTGTCCGGATGGCGGGGAAACCCGACACGTGTCGGGATATGGAGCGGCGCGGACACACACCGGGCAAGGCCCGAGTCCGGGTCTCGACGACCGGGGGGTCGTCACGGCTACGCCTGAGGGGATCGGCCTGATGGCCGGTCCCCTCCTCGCGCCAGTCCCCTACTCCCCGACCGACTGGATCGCAGTGCCCTCGGCGAGCCAGAGGGCGAGTTCGTTGCGGTCGGGGAGGTGCAGGGTTCCGGACTGCACGAAGTGGGCTCGGTCGACGTAGTCGAGGACGGCGGGGTCGTGGGTCGCCATCAGGACCGTGGTGCCCTGGTTGGCTACTTCGCGCAGCAGGCTCAGAATCGCTGCGCCGGTGTTGGTATCGAGCTCGCCCGTCGGCTCGTCGGCGAGGAGATAGCTCGGTGCATGGACCAAGGCACGGGCGATGGCCACCCGCTGTTGCTCGCCACCGGACAGCTCGTCGGGGCGATGGTCGGCGCGCGGTCCCATGTCCACGGCATCGAGTGCGGTCTTGACTCGCTCGCGTGCCTTCCGCCCGCCGATCCCGAGCAGACGCAGCGACACGTCGACGTTCTCCGCGGCCGACAAGAGCTGGAGCAGTCCGGCCGTCTGAAAGACGAATCCGAGCTTCGTGCGACGGAGGACGGCAGCCGAGCTCTCCGAGAGCTGATCGACACGTTCGCCGTCGATGTGGACCTCGCCCGAGTCGGGTGGCATGAGCAAGCCCATCATCTGCACGAGCGACGTCTTTCCGGAACCCGACGGTCCGAACAACGCCACGAACTCGCCTCGATCGACCTCGATCGACACGTCGACGGCGCCGATCGCCCCGTTCGGGTACCGCTTGGAGACGTTGCGCAGCTCAAGGCTCATCCGGCACGTCCCCTCGCTTCAGCATGATGCCGTCCTCGACCACTCGGGCCCGGACCTCATCGCCGATACCGGCCTCCGTCAGCATGTCGCGCGGGAGCTGCACCATGCCTCGCTGATCGATGTGAAGGAGCTCCGAGGCTCCGCGTCGGCCCTGCGTGGCGATCCGGCCGTCGGCGAGGCGGATCACCCTGTCGGTCCGCTGCGCCAACGCAACGTCGTGCGTCACCACCAACACACTGAGGCCGCCTTCGTGCGCGAGGTTCCGCAGCAGCTCGTAGACCTCGAGCGAGTTCTCGGTGTCCAGCTCGCCCGTCGGCTCGTCGGCGAGGAGCAGCTTCGGTCCCAGTGCCAGCGCGACACACAACGCGAGTCGTTGTTGCTCGCCGCCGGACATCGTCGACACACCGGCGTACGCGTGACTCCTCAGACCCGTGGCCTCGAGGAGAGCGAGCGCCCGCTTCCGCCGCTTCCGTGTCGGCACGCCCGCCAGCATCATCGGCAGTTCTACGTTCTGGACGGCCTTCAGATACGGCAGGAGGTTGCGGGTGAAGTCCTGCCACAGGAAGCCCACGCTGCGTCGGTAGTGGCGGACGAGCTCGGCCGGGGTCGCGTCGTTGAGGCGGACTCCGGCGACCTCGGCCCTCCCGGCGGACGGGCGGTCGAGACCGGCAAGGATCTTCAGCAGCGACGACTTGCCGGCACCCGACTTGCCGACGATCGAAATGAACTCGCCCTCCTCCATCGCGAAGTCGAGGCCCTGGAGCGCGACCACTTCGAGGTTGCCCTGCTTGTGGATCTTGATGAGGTTGTCGCATTCGATGATCAGGGCCATCAGCGTTCCACCTCCCGCAGGACCTCGCTCATCCGCCGCGCCGACACCCGGCGGGTTGCCCACACGACGGAGACGATCATCAACCCGGTGACCACTGCGACGTAGAGCCCGAGGAGCTGGACATCGACCGACAGCACGATGGAAGGCTCGATGTCCTCCGCCGTCTCACCGAGCTGCAGGAACGGGATCATCGTGCGCATCAGCGCAATGCCGCCGAGCACACCGATCACGGCGCCGAGGCCGAGGACGACGAGCTGCTCGACGGCGAAGGTTGCTGCGACGCCGCGCCGCTGGAACCCGAGCGCTCGAAGCACGCCCATTTCTCGTGCTCTCCGGGAGACCGCCAGCAGCACGTACCCGGTGACGCCGGCGAGCGCCAGCACGACGCTCGTGATGGCACCGACGAACAGGATGGCAACGAGACCGACCTGGACCGGACGACCCGAGAAGTCGGAGGCGGCACCCGCGATGCTGATGGTCCGATCGGGTTCGTCGCCAAGCTGCGATGCGATGAACTGGACTGCCCCGTCGGTGTTGTCGGTTGCGACCCAGAGCTCGTCGGGTCCGATCACACGCGCCAGGTTGCCGCGGAAGCTCCAACTGACCTCGCCGTTGAGCCATGCGTTGGCACCATCGAAGTCGATGATCATGTTGCCCTCTTTGGTGCCGTCGCTCATGGTCGGCACCTCACCGACGAAGCCGCGGAACACGCCTTCCATGATCTCGGCTTCGACCGTGAAGGCCGCCGACTCTCCGATCGTGAGTCCGGCGATGGCCGCTGCTTCACGATCCAGGAGCACGGCCACCGGCTCGGGTGGTTTGCGTAGCGCAGGCACGTCAGGACTGGCGGCCCGGCGGCTCCCGGCGATCGCCAAACGGGTCGCCGAGCCGTCACGGCTGAGTGGCGAGGCCTCGAGCTCCTCGGTGCTGGGTGGTTCGTCGCCCGGAGGAAGCTGCGAGTAACGCACATCCCGTGCGAGGTTGGCCTGCACGTCCCGTTGCACACTGAGCCCGCCTTCGGGTTCGAGTTCGGCAAAGAGGTCCAGCGGCTGGTCTCCCTGCGGTGTGGCCACCCATACGTCGGTGAAGAGCACGGACTCGCCGTCCACCGTGTTCCCGGCGCTCTGGTCGGACCGCTCGAACCACACGGCATGCACCGAGAGCGGTGGAGCAGGTGCTGATACGTAATCGGTGTTCTTGCCTGTTGCGAGGTCGACCTCGACCTCGCTCCAGGCCGAGTCGACGAGATCCGACTCTGCCTGCATCGTCCACACTCGGCCGCGCGCGTCGAAGACCTTGAGCATCAGCCGCATGTTCTGATCCGGGGGATCATCGCCGAGCCGGTCCTCGAGGAACAACGACCGCGGGATCACGATGCCGTGCATTCGCAGCTGGGTTGCGTCCACCGGCAACTCCATGCCGACGTCGGGGGCCTCGCCGTCGGGCCGCAGCGCCCCAAACACTTCCGGGGGCTGGCCTTCGCCGAAGTCACTCCGCCACGCCGTCACCTGTGCGAAGTCGTCGGGGCGAATGGCCAGCACCTCGGCCTGGCGCGTACTGCGCCGCGGGTTGCCGGCACCGCGAATCACGGCCGCAGCCACATCGCCCTCGGGAACCTCCAGGTAGCCGACGTTCTCCGAGATGATGCGGATATCCGCCCCCGCAGCGAACGCCGCCCGGTCGTCGAAGGACTGGTCGAGCGTGTTTGCGTAGGTCAGGGCGAACGCGCCCAATCCCGTGGTGAGCCACACCAGCAGGGCGAGACGCCCGTACGGAACCGGGTTGCGACCGAGGTGCCAGCCGGGCAACGAGTACGACATCGAACGCGACTTGTTCATCACCCAGCCGACGGCACGCAGCAGCCACGGAAAGATCCGCAGCAGCACCAATGCTCCTGTGAAGAGCAGCAGTGCCGGGAAGCCGATCGCCAGGGGGTCGAGGGTTGCGCCGTCTTCTGCGAAGTTGATGAACCCACGCTGCGCAAGCTGGAACAGGATCACGAGCGAGAGGGCGATGGCAAAGAGATCGAGGTTGTAGCGCTGCCACACGGAGCTCCGGGTCGGTCGCGCCGACAGGCTGCGCAGGTCGAGTACTGATCGGCGGGCAATCGGCAGGATGGCCAGCCCCATGGAGATGAAGGTGGCGATGCCACCGGCGAGCACGAACGGTCGGATCGATCGCACCTGCGAGACCTCGAGCGTTCCCCCACCGGTCAGGTCCGAGAGGGGTGGTACCCGACCCGTCACGGCGACCAGCAACCGCGCCACGTAGGGAGCGACCACGGCGGCAAGCACGGCGATAACCAGCGACTGGGCTAGGTGGATGCCGATGGTTTGCCACGAGCTCGCCCCGCGAGTCCGCAGCAACGCAATCTCCGGACCCTCACGCTCCAGCGTCAAGGCGGCCGTGTAGACCAGGAAGTAGAGCGCCCCACCGACGACGAGTGCGAGGATCGCCAGGATCGGTCCACCGATGACGACCGAGCGGGTGGTGAAACGATCGAGGAGGATGGGCAACGTGGTGTTGCTGGCGATCGCTCCGCCCGACTCCCGACTGAGCTCGGCGCCGAAGCTCGTGATCCGCGACTGGACGGTCCCGACCTCTTCGAGATCCAGGCTGTCGCGATCGAACCCGATGAACCAGCGCTGCGCCGCCGGGGTGTTGATCCAGCCACGCTGTGGTCGCGCCCACGGATCGGCGTCGGCGCTGCCCGGGATCGCCTGCGTCCATGCATCGAAGGTGGACTGAGGCAGGAAGGCGCGAAACTCGGGGTTCGAGAGCCCCCAATACGTGTCGCTGCGATCGGCCGCTTCCACTACGGCCGCCACTTCGACGACCTCGAACACGTACGGGAAGTTGGCGAAGGGCTTCAACACGAACCGGTCCCCCGGACCACGCTGGATCGTCGTCGCCAGCTCAGAGCCCAGGACGATCGGAACCGGATCGGCCGGATCGGGGGGTGACGTGACATCGCCGGGCCACTCGCCGTCGACGACGACGACGCGATCCTCGATGTCGGGCCCGGTGACGATGCGGATCTGCGTGGCCTCCGGCGGAGGTGTCGGATAGGGCGGTGACGGGAGCTCTTCCTCGTCGACTCCCTCGATCCGAAGCTGCCGAATCTCCTCCTTCCACTCCTCCCCGAGCGCGATCCAATCGACGCTCAAGTGGATGGGGATCACGACGAACTCGCGCGATTCGATCCGGGCGGTGATCGTTGGATACCAGGGATCGACGTGGGTCTCCCACGCGGCAGAGACAACCTCACGATGGTCTGCAGCGACGTCGGCGTCGTACGGACCGGTGGAGGTGAAAGCGACCAGGTCGACATCGCTCGAGGACGCGTTCGTCAAGGTGAACTGCAAGTCGACGGCTTGTACCGACGCCTCGTAGAGCGGGAGAACCACGAGGAGCGCGGTCACCAGCGTGGCGCCGAGGAACGATCCGACGAGAACGCCCCGCTTCGACCACACCCGCCGCACGACCAGACCGATGTAGGTGACGAGTCGCACGTTCTGAGAGCCCTTTGCCTCCGGACTTCGTCAGGAAACCCTAATCCCGGACACCTCGCAGCGTGAGCTCGTGTGCCCGGTGGCAGGAGACGAGCGTGAGGTCCCGGATCGACGGATCCGGAAGCTCACTCCGGCAGACGTCGGTGGCGTACTCGCAGCGTGGTGCGAACGCGCATCCGGGCGGGAGGTCGGTGATCGGCGGGGCATCACCGACGATGGGGCGGAGGCGGTCGAGCCCCAGCCCAGGAATCGAGGCGAGGAGCCCCTCCGTGTAGGGGTGTCGAGGTCGATAGAACACCTCGCGCACCGGGCCTTCCTCGACGATCCGGCCTCCGTAGACAACACCGATCCGATCGGCGATCGAGGCGACGGCGGCCAGGTCGTGACTGACGAACACCATGGCCATCTTCCGTTGGGCGAGCATGTCGCGAATCAGCTCGAGGATTGCCTTTGCGACGGACACGTCGAGCCCCGAGAAGGGTTCGTCGGCGATGAGCAGGTCGGGCGCCTTGATGAGCGCGGCGGCCAACATCGCCCGCTGACCCTCACCGCGGCTCAGCTCGAACCGGTACGACAGGAACTTGCGCTCCTTGGGGAGCTGGACTTCCCCGAGCGCATCGAAGACCCGCTCTCTGATCTCGTCCTTCGAGAGGTCGGTGTGCTCCTCCAACACCTCGGCGGTCTGCTCGCCGATGAGGATGTCCGGCGTCCATGATCCGATCGGATCCTGGAACAGGACGCCGATCCGCGTGCCGACCAGTTTGCGCCATTCGGGGTCGTCGGCCGCGTCGGGCCGCAGCGGCAGCAGCTTCCGCACGAATCGATCCTTGAGCGATTCAGACTCGCTGCGTTCCTGCACGTCCGGGATGTGGGCTTCGTAGCCCTCGATTCGGGTGGTGCCCCCGATCGTCACCGCCCCGGCGGGCAATAACCCCAGCGCTCCCATCACGATGAGCGACTTGCCCGAAGCCGACTCTCCGACGAGGGCCAAGGTCTCACCCGGCTTCACGGCGAATGACACCCCGTGGATCGCCTGAACCCACCCGGCCGGGAGTTCGAGCTCATCACCCGGGAGACGGATTCCGGACCCAGTCTCGCCGCGTCGGGTGGCCTCGAGACCACGCCGCTCGCTGTACACGGCGACGCGGAGATCGTCGACTTCAAGCAGGGGTTGCTCCATACGTCGCCTCCTCGCCCCGAACACCGGAGACCGCCATCATGCCACCTGCAATGACGGCGGCGATACCGACCCAGGCGAGGGCGCCGGGCTGCTCGCCCAGAACCAGCATCGCCCACACGGTTGCTGAGGCCGGCTCGAGGTGCATCAGTACGCCAACAGTCGCGACCGAGAGGCGGCCCATTGCCGTCCAATAGAGCGCACCGGCGAGTCCCGTCAGGCCGACGCCAAGGATCACGAACTGCGGCCAGGAGTCGAACGACTGTGTTGCAGCGCTCACGGCCCACGGCGTCAGCACGATTGCTGCGACGACGAGCTCCGCTGTTGCAACGACCAACCCGCCGTGCGCATCGGCGGCAGGTTTGGCCACGAGCATGACGGCGGCGATCAACAGCGCGGACAGGGCGGCCCATGCAACGCCTTCGAGCGTGACATCACCCCGATCGCTCCACGGCTGGACGACGAGTACCACCCCACTGAAGGCGAGGGCAATCCCGATGAGTGCCCGTCGTGGTGAGGGATCGCCCACGAGTACCGGGGCCACCACCGCTGCGCCGATCGGCCCGAGGTAGAGGACGGCAAGCGCCACCGCAACGGTGGTCGCCTTGATGGCAAGGAAGAACGCCGCCCAATGCGCCGCCCGCAGCACGCCGACCGCCAACAGTCGGCCCCGATGCGTCGTCGGGACGTGCAGCCCATCGCGGAGCCCGAGCACGGCGAGCAGCGCCGCCCCGCCGAGCCACACCCGAGCGGCAACGAGCTGGGATGCCGGGATGTCCTCGCGAACGATCAGTGGGATCGCCCCCCACCCGATCGCGACACCCACGAGCATCACGACCGCAACGAGTTGAGAACGACGCATAGGGGGAGGCTAGAGCGGTACCTGTTGCGCAGACAGTCCCCCGGAGCGGGAAGGCACGTAACCTGCTCCCATGCACGTCTCCCACGTGATCTTGCGGGTTGCGGACCTCGAACGGTCGATCGAGTTCTACCGGGATCGGGCCGGGTTCTCCATTCTGGGGGCGACCGAGTCGTTTGCGTTCCTCGACGGTGGATCGATCCGGATCGCACTCAACGTGCGACCGAACCAACCCGTGGACAACTCGTTGTCCGAGATCGTGCTCGAAGTCGACGACATCGCTGCCGAGTACGAGGCGATGCGGACGCGCGGCGTGCCCTTCGAGGTGCAGCCGCGCGAAGTCATGACGGATGGCGACCGGGCGCTTCATGCCGCCCATTTCGCCGATCCGGATGGACACCTCTGGTCCATCACAGGCTGGGTCGCAGAGTAGGAACCGCCGGTCTCAGTACTCGGTACTCAGTACTCGTTACTCCGAATGGAGGCCGGGAGGCCTCCATTCGGTGACTAGTCACTTTGGAACCGGCCGTAATGGTCCTATCCCAATATGGAGGATGGGCCGATAGGAGAGGTAACAGACTTGGGCGGTGTTCCAACACTCTCCAGCGGAACATCTTCGGAGGTCCCCTTCCCTCCGACTCCTCCTCAGAGCGGCCGCCCGAGACAGAGCGAGATCGAACCCCCCGTTCATTCGGGGGGTTCGGCTTGTTCGGTCCGCTTGTGGTCTGTGGGGCTCCGTACCGGTAGGTTCGGTACATGGCGGCCGTTCCGAATCCCTTCATGCGGCGCGATGCAGCACGGCGATACGCGCAGTACCGCCCGGACTACTCGCCGTACTTGCGGTCGATTCTGGAGGAGTCCGGCATCCAGGCCGACCGGGCGCTCGACGTCGCCGCCGGCACCGGCATATCGACGAGAGCAGTCTCGGCGGTTGCTGGCGAGGTCGTCGCGCTCGACGCTTCCGCTTCCATGGTTGCGGTGGCGCGCCCGATTCCGAATGCAATGTGGCTCGTGGCAAGCGCCGAGGAGCTTCCGTTCCGCAGCGGCGCGTTCGACCTGATCACGGTCGGATCGGCCCTGCATTGGCTCGATCGCGAAGCGTTCGTCGCCGAAGCAGCCCGCGTCGCCGTGGCCGGTGCCTCCCTCGTGCTCCATGAGAACGCCTTCATCGGCCAGATGGACGATGTCCCGGAGTTCTTCGACTGGATCCATCATCGTTATCTCCGTGGCTATCCGGCTCCGCCACGGGGCGAGAAGCTGGCTCCCGGGACGGATCTCGGACCGTTCCGCTTCGTGGCCACGATGCGCTACGAGCAGTCAGTCGAGGTCGGGCGTGACACGCTCGCTGGGTACCTCACGACCCAAAGCAACCTCCAGGTGGTCATGACCACGCCTCAGGCCTCCAACGACGTGTTGCTGTGGCTCGAGAAGGAACTCAATCCGTTCTTCCTCGACGCACCCACGCGGACAGTCCACTATGCCGGCTTGGCTCTCGTGCTCAGGCTGAGCTGACGCCGACTCAGGTGACTCCTGCCCAATTCATGAAGTTCTGGATCAAACGTCGGCCCGCCGGGTGTTCTTCGGTGGCGTACTCGGGATGGAACTGCGTGCCGACCATGGGAAGTTCGTCGTGGACCATCAGTTGGATCGGCGTCAGCTCCGTCGATGCATAGTTGGTGAATCCATCCGGTAACGCCTTGAGTTCCCACGAGTGGGCGTGCCGGACAATCGGTTCCGAGCCGAGGCCTTCGAGGAGGTGATGATCCCGAATCACGTTGATCGGGAAGTAACCGAGTTCGTGTTTCATGCCCGGGGCGAAGTCGGCGGCCTCGCCGAACGCCTCTTCCCCATCGTCGAGCGCACCGATGGGCTCGAGCGGGGCGCCCAGTGCCTGACCCATGACTTGATGGCCGCCACAGAACCCGAAGACGGGCCACGCCCGTTCCCGGATCGCCGCGAAGAGGCCGGCCTGCTCCTCTGCTGAGTACTCGTTGGCTGTTGCGCTGTTCCCGCTGATGAAGACCGCTCGGGCATCGATGTCCCGCAGGAGTTCTGGTGTCACGTGCGAGTAGCGAACGACGAGGCACGGGACACCGGCCATGTCCTCGAGCTCGTACTTGATGCGCACCCGGGCGGCCATGATCCGCTCACCCCAGGGCTTGGCGTATCCCGTTGCATGCTCGTTGTCGACCAGGACGATCACAGCGCCTCCTCGGCGAAATGGGGAACAACACCGGCCGGGTCGAGAATCGCCGAGGTCACCGCGAACGACGGGAGCAAGGCCTGCGCCCGTTCGGCATCCACCCATGCGGCCCCAACGATCTTCGGATCACTTCCCGGCACCTCAGGACTGCCGGCCAGCCAAGTAGCGGCGCAGGTGACGAACACGACGTGGCGGTCCGGCTCGATCCGCTCGCTGACGGCGACGACACCATCGATGCGGACACGCATCCCCGTCTCCTCTCCGACCTCACGTACGGCCGCGTCAACGAATGTCTCGTTCACCTCGACACGACCCCCGGGCAACCACCACGTGCCGTCGCTGCGTTCCACCAACGCAAGGTCGCCGGTCTCGGGATGTCGAACCACTACGTCCGCTACATGGACGTACTCGAGGGACGGTCGCTCGTCGGGTTGGGCGTTCATCGGCGAGCAACCTATCAGAGCCGTCGCCCGAGCCGACCGTCCACCAGCTCAGGATGACTCCCTGTCTGTGCTTTGGCGACGAAACGGCGTAGCCTCGTCCCGGCATGTCGACCCACCGCACCACGACCGCTCCTGAGGACGTCGCGCTGCTCGGGGGGGGTCGTGACCTCATCGCCCGCCAGCTCCGGCGGGCACCGCGCGAGTTCAGCGTCGGCGGAGTCGGGACCATCCTCTACGCAGCAATGACGATCATCTCGTCGTTCGTCATCGGCTGGATCACAGATGACGTCCTCTTCCCGGCCGTTGACGCCGGCGAGATCACCACCGCATCGCTCGCCGGGGCGGCCCTCGCCGTCATCGGGGTTGCGGCCGCACGAGGAGCCGGGATCACGTTGCGTCGGCTGGGCGCCTACTACGCCCAGTACCGCCTCCAGTATCGAGATCGCATCGAGGTCACCGACCGATACCTCGACCTCCCGCTCGAATGGCACCGCCGCCACCCCACGGGCCAACTCCTCGCCAACGCAAATGAGGACGTGGAGGCCGCGTCGTTCATCGCAGCCCCGCTTCCGATGGCATTCGGAGTCGTCGTGATGCTTGCCGTGACGGCTGTTCTCCTGGTGATCACGGATCCGTTCCTCGCCCTGATCGGGTTCTCCGTCGGTCCGCTCCTGGCTTTCACCAACTTCCGATTCCAACGCCGCATGCGCGCCGTCGCCTCCAAGGCACAACGTCTCCGAGCTGAGGTCGCCGAGATCGCGCACGAGTCGTTCGACGCTGCGCTCGTCGTCAAAACCCTCGGCCGGGAGGACGACGAGGTAGGACGCTTCGGAGCGCGGTCCGACGAGCTGCGCGACCGTATGGTCGAGGTTGGCCGGCTCCGTGCCACCTTCGACCCCGTGATCGAGGCCCTCCCCAACATCGGCATCCTCGCCGTGCTCGCCGTCGGCGCGTGGCGAGTGGACCAGGGCGTCGTCACCCCCGGAACGTTGGTGACGTTTGCGTACCTGTTCCGCCTCGTTGCGCTCCCGATGCGAGTGTTCGGGTGGTTACTCGGCGAGCTGCCCCGGGCCGTTGTCGGCCTGGACCGAGTGGAGAACGTCCTGGGTGAGGAGGACAGCGTCTGGTACGGAGGCCGGAACCTCGCCAAGGACGGCGGTGCCTCGGCCGCCGCGGAAGATGTCGGCTACCTGTATCCGGAGACCGACTACGAGGATCTCTCGTCGACATCCGTGGCTGCTCGACCTTCAAACGATGCGGAACGCCGCGGCATCGAGTCGATCACGCTCAGCGTCGCGCCGGGAAAGACCATCGCTCTCGTCGGCCCGACCGGCTCCGGGAAGTCGACGTTCGCCCAACTCCTCGTCAGGCTCTTCGACCCGGACCGGGGCGAGATCTGCCTCGACGGGCATGGACTCGTCGACCTCGACCGATCCTCGTTGGCGTCGACGGTCAGCATCGTGTTCCAGGAGACCTTCCTGTTCAACGACACGATCTACAACAACATCACCCTGGACGAACCCTTCGACGAGGCCGACGTCTTGAACGCCGCCAAGCTGGCGCAAGCTGACGGCTTCATCTCGCAACTCGAGAACGGCTACGGCACGCTCGTCGGCGAGCGAGGAGCATCACTCTCTGGTGGCCAGCGACAGCGCATCGCTTTGGCACGGGCGCTGGTCCGTCAACCTCGACTCCTCGTCCTCGATGACGCTACCTCTGCCGTCGATCCCGCCGTCGAGGGCTCGATCCTGGCCGGCCTCGGCGAGCTCGACACCACCGTCGTGATCGTTGCCTATCGCCGCTCTTCGATCGTGCTGGCCGACGAGGTGATCTACATCGAGGACGGTCGAGTGATGGATCGCGGCACCCACGATGACCTCTATGCCTCCTTGCCGGCCTATCAGGACCTCATCGACGCCTATGAACAGCGCGAGGAGGAGACGCCGTGAGCTCCCGATCGCTGCCGCTCCAGGAGACTGAAGTCCAGGACCGCATGGGAGCCGCGGCGACCATCCGGCGTGGGCTCAGCTTGTCGCCGGAGCTACGGCGAGGTCTGCCTGGCACGCTGGCGATCGCCGTCGTCGCAACTGCCGGCCGCGTGATTGTTCCTGTTGCCGTTCAGCAGATCATTGACGGCGGGTTCGTCGAAGGTGGCGTCGACATGGGCTTCGTCGCTCAGATGACGCTGTTGGCGTTCGTCGCCGTGCTGATCACCGCAGCTGCCACCGGATGGATGCACCTCCGACTCGCCAGGGTCGCAGAAACCGCGCTCTCCGGATTGCGGATTCGGGCGTTCCGGCACATCCACGACCTCTCGATGCTGCACCAGGCGTCTGAGCAACGGGGCGTCCTGGTGGCGCGGGTCACCTCGGACGTCGATCAGATCAGCCGCTTCATGCAGTGGGCGGGCCTGATGCTGATCATCAACGGAGGGCAAGCGTTCCTGGCGTTGGCCGTGATGCTCGTGCTGTCGGTACCGCTCGGTCTCGTTGTCATTGCCCTCGTGCCGCTCATTGTTCTGATGATCAAGTGGTTCCAAACCAGACTCGAGACGGCCTACCTCAAGGTCCGAGAGCGCGTGGGCCACATGCTTGCCCTGATCGCCGAGACTGTCGTTGGCGCACCGGTGATCCGGGCCTACGGCATCGAGACGCGAACCCGGGAACGCCTCGACGAGGCGATCGAGAGCCACCGTCTCGCCGCCGTCCGAGCCGGAAGCTTCTCAGCGACATTCTCCGGCGCCGGGGAATTGTCGTCATCCGTCGTCGTTGCCGCAGTGCTGGTTGTCGGAACGATCCTTGCGGTCAACGGATCGGTGTCGATCGGGACGGTCGTTGCCTTCCTGTTCCTGGTCCAGCTGTTCATCCAGCCGGTCCAGGTCATGGGCGAGGCCGTCAACGAGGCGCAGACGGCGGTGGCCGGATGGCGGCGAGTGATCGACATCCTCGACATCGCACCCGACGTGGCCGACCCCGGACCCGACGGGGTCGAGCTGCCACATGAGCCCGTCGGGGTGAAGTTCGACGGGGTGACGTTCCGATACCCACGGCCGGGCGAGACCGCGGCGGCGGCGAGTGGCTTTGCAGCCCTTCGCGACGTCTCCGTCGACATCCCGGCCCGGCAACGAGTCGCCGTGGTCGGGGAGACCGGCTCGGGCAAGACGACTTTCGCCAAGTTGCTGACTCGTCTCATGGATCCCTCGGAGGGTTCGGTCGCCATTGCCGACACCGACGTACGCACGATCCGCTTCGATTCGCTGCGTGACCGAGTCGTGATGGTTCCTCAGGAGGGGATCCTGTTCCGGGGCACGATTGCCGACAACGTGCGCATGGGTCACCCGGATGCATCCAAACGGGACCTCATGGCGACCTTCGAGCGCCTCGGACTCGAGGACTGGCTGAACGAGATGCCGGCCGGACTCGAGACCCCGGTCGGCGAGCGCGGGAGCGCCTTGTCGGTCGGCGAACGTCAGTTGGTGACGCTCGTACGCGCATCGATCGCGGACCCGGACCTCCTCGTTCTCGATGAAGCCACCTCGGCCGTCGACCCGGCGACCGAGGTCCGCATCAACCGGGCGCTCAACACCCTGACCTCGGGCCGCACGGTCGTCACGATCGCCCACCGCCTCTCCACAGCGGAAGCGGCCGACCGCGTCCTCGTCTTCGACAACGGCGAGCTCGTCCAAGACGGCCCCCACACCGAACTCGCCACCGAATCCGGCGTCTACGAACGCCTCTACCGCTCCTGGCAACGCGGGACTGTTGTGTAGTCGGCTCTCGGACGCACGGCGTGAGGGATCGGGTCCCCAAAGCCGACAGCCTGAGACCACCTGTCACCGATCCCGAGCAGCCGTCGTGCGAGAGACGACGTAGGAGACTCTCGGACGTGCGGCGTGAGGGATCGGGTCCCCAACGTCGACAGCCTGAGACCACCGTCACCGAGCCCGAGCTGCCGGTGTGCGAGAGACGACGTAGGAGACTGCCGGACAGCCGGCGTGCCCGGGCCTCAACTACCGACACGCGGATGCCGACACCGTTGATGTGCCCTCGACACCAGCTACGTGGTCGAGCCGCCTGCGCGCGGTTCCGTATCGAGAGCTGATCGACGCGCCCGGCGTCGGTCGCGCCCACGACCTCCAACGGCTGCTGTCCTACGGCCTTGGCGTCGCCCTCAGCCTGGTCACCGACCTCCCGCAATGGCGAGCGGTGTTCGTCTTCGGCATCTCGGCAATCATGGTGCTGGCGACGGTGCGTCGCCTCGTCACCGGTCCATCGCAGGTGCCGTATGTGACCGCCATGGTCGATCAGGTCGTCGCCACATCGTTGGTCGCCCTCGCCACCGGCTCACCGCTGATCACGCTGGGAGCTATCGGCGTGATCGTGATGGCGATCGCGGCCACCTTCGAAACCACCCCGGCGATGACGGCCGGAAGCGCCGTACTCACGATCGGCATCGCAGGGCCCCTCGTGCTCGCGATCGACTCCGGCCCTTCAGGAGTCTCCGGCTCGATGATGGCCCTGGTCTTGATCGTGCTGCTCCTGGCCATCGCCGTCCTGATCCTCGTCTTCTTCACCGTGCAAGCGCGCTACCTTCGATCGACGCTCCACAGTCGGGAGCAGCAGCTCAGCTCGGTACTCGCCGTCACCCCCGTCGTCCTTGCCACCGTCGATCAGGACGGCCTCATCATGGCGCTGGCCGGTGATGTCCGGGGCTGGCTCGGCCTGCCGGGCGATCACATCCCGCAGGAGACGGACGTCGGCCGAGTCGTGGCGGCAGCCACACACGGCGAACGGGTGATCGACGACGTACCAATCGGGAATCGGGTGTTCAACGTCACGTGCGACCCGGGTGACGATGGGACGGTCTTGCTGACGGCTTACGACATCACGGACCGGGTCGAGGCACGGGAGCGGCTCGAGGGTCTCGTACGTTCAAAGGACCAGTTCATTGCGGCCATCTCACACGAGCTGCGCACCCCACTCTCGGCCGTCCTCGGATTCGCTGAGGAGATGCACGACGCCATGGGGAACGACGACCCGCTCAGGTCGATGATGGAAGTCGTCGCCGATCAGAGCTCCGAGATGGCGTCGATCATCGAGGACCTTCTCGTCGTTGCCCGCTCGAGCTTCGAGGATGTCTCGATGGCCCCCCGGTCGATCGACCTCGCCGATGAAGCCGCCACGGTTGCGGAAGCGATCGGGTCGCGGCTCACCAAGAGCCCGGATCACGAACTCGCCGAAGCGATGGCGTTCGCCGACCCGATCCGGGTTCGCCAGATCCTCCGCAACCTGCTCACCAACGCCGATCGATACGGTGGTGATGCCATCGTCATCCGCACGCTGCAAGCCGAGCACGCCGCCGTCGTCCAGATCTGCGACAACGGCGCACCGCTCTCGGACGAGATCAGGGATCGGATCTTCCTGCCGTACGAGTCGTCCGGTCCCGTGCGTGGTCAACCGGCCGCGATCGGAATGGGTCTGGCCGTCTCGAGAACCCTTGCAGAGCTCATGAAGGGCTCACTCGTCTACCGCCACGAAGGGGGTTGGTCGGTGTTCGAACTTCGGCTCCCGGTGAGCCACGCCTCGCTCGCACTCCGCTGACGGAACCGGCAGCGCACGCGGTAGCCTCGGTCCATGGGACTCGACCCCAGCGTCGTTGAGTGGCTCCTCGAGGGCGACCCCGCGGTTGCATGGCAGACCAGGCGAGACCTTCTCGATGATGCCGCAGGCGCCGCTGCGGACCGGGAGCGAATCGCAACCGAGGGCTGGGGCGCTCGGATGCTCAGCCATCAGGATCCGGAGGGCACCTGGGGTGATGCCATCTACAGCCCGAAGTGGACGTCGACGACGTACTCGCTCCTCGAGCTCTATCGATACGGCCTGGCCGCCGACCATCCGGCGGCGCAGCGAGGGGTGGAGGTACTCCTCGATCGAATGCGGTACATCGACGGCGGCCTCACCCCGGCCAAGACCGTTCCGGAGCCCGAGACCTGCGTGACGGGGATGGTGGTACAGCTCGACACCTACTTCGGGATCGACGACGGGCGGGCGGATGCCCTCGTCGACTGGCTGCTAGACGAACAGCTCGCCGACGGCGGCTGGAACTGCGACACCTATCGGACCGATACCACCCACGGGTCGTTCCACACGACGATCACCGTTCTCGAGGCGTTCCTCGAGCGCACGGCTCGAAGGCCCGACAGTCGGTTGGATGAGGCGGCAGCCCGCGGGCGGGAGTTCTTCCTGAATCACCGCCTCTACCACTCGCACCGAACGGGAGCGGTCGCCGACGATGTGTTCACCCGATTCTCGTTCCCGCCGCGTTGGCACTTCGACGCGCTGCGGGGCCTCGACTACTTCCAGGCGTCGGCAGCCGAGCGCGACGAACGCCTCGCCGAGGCGATCGCCCTCGTCCACACTCGTCGCCGCAAGGACGGGATGTGGCCGCTACAGAACGTGCACCGCAATCGAGTGTGGTTCACGATGGAACGCGGCGGCCGACCCAGTCGCTGGAACACGCTGCGCGCCCTTCGGGTGCTGCGCTGGTGGGACGGTCAGCGGCGCTGACGTGTCGCGGGTCCTGTCGGACCATCTTCGAACGCAGACCTGCGCGTCACAACATGGATAGCGAACGTCCCGTCAAACCTCATATTGGCAATGTGTTGTCATTATGGTAATATGTTGTCATAAGTAAGGGAGGCAGGATGACGACAGAAACCATCCACGTCGCTATCTACGACACCTGGGCAGATTGGGAGGCAGGATTCGCCCTCGCCCATCTGGGGTCTGGCGACTGGCAACCGGACGGGAGACGCTATCGCATTGTGACAGTGGCTGAGTCGCTCGATCCAGTACTGACCAAGGGTGGAATCTCGCTCACGCCTGACCTCACCCTCAGCGACCTCGATCCGGGCGAGAGCGCCATGCTCATCCTGCCCGGCGCGGACAGCTGGCTCACGGGCTCCAACATGGAATTTGTCGAAGCCGCTCGTGGGTTTCTCGGCGCAGGAGTTCCAGTAGCGGCCATCTGCGGCGCCACCATCGGTCTTGCCCATGGTGGCCTTCTGAACGACATCGACCACACGTCGAACGCGCCGCAGATTCTCGAGTCTCCGGAGTACACCGGCCACGACCACTACCGAGACGAGTTGGCCGTTCGCGACGGCAATCTGATCACTGCCAGTGCGATTGCACCGGTCGAGTTCGCCCGAGCGATCTTCGATGTTCTCGAGTTCTATCCAGAGCCGATCAGCACCAACTGGTACCTGTTCTACGGAAGACAGGATGAGGCGGGGTTCTTTGGCCTCATGGGAGCGATGCCGCATGCCGGATGAGTCACAGTTGGGCGGCGAGTTCACTCTTGCGATCTTCAAGCTCAATGGTCAATTGTTGGCCGCTGGGGAGAAGCTGGCTGAACCCGCAAGCATCACCGTCGCTTGGTGGCAGGTGTTGGGGGCTGTCCTGCGACAGCCGCTAACCGCGCCCGGGATCGCCCGCCAGATGGGGATTACGAGGCAGGCAGTGCAGCGGATCGCCAATCGCCTCATCGCCGAGGGCCTGCTCCAAGCATCACCCAACCCGGCGCACAAAAGATCTCCGTTGCTGGCACCGACGAAGGATGGCCGTCTGGCCATCGAACGCATCAGGCCGGGGCAAGCTGAGTTCTCGACACGTCTCATCAAATCGTTCGGTCGCGCAGAGTTTGAGGCTCTCATCTCGGAACTCCATCGAATGTCGACCACCGTCGATGCGGTCGGCCCATAGGAGACATTCGCGAAACGCACATCATCGAATCGGCACGGCAGCGTTTGCTCTGGTCCTACTACACCGCAATCCGTCACCCCTGCCCACCGGCCGACCAGACCACCCCGCCACCTCTATCTGGAAGGAGATGCCGGGGAGATGGCGGAAGTGGCGCTGACCCTTCGGGGGTCGATTCGCCCACCGATGTGCCGCTTTCCGCAGGTATGGTCTCCGGATGGCACCTCACCCATCGCCTGAGCTCGAGGCCGTGTTCGTTCGCGCGCTGCGGGCGTATGCAGCGGCCGACATCGATACGTTGGCGAACCTGATGTCAACCGACCCGGCACTTCGTGTGCTCGGCTTCGGTGTGGATGAGTGGTGGGTTGGCCACGACGAGTTTCTGAAGGTGCGTGACATCCAGCGGGACGAGATCGGCGGCATCGACGAGATACCGATCGACAGCATCGAAACGTTCGAGGACGGTGGGTTCGGCTGGGGAACGATGTTCACAACGGTCCACAAGGCAGACATCGCCACGCCCATGCGCACAGTGGCGCTCTTCCGGCTCGAAGCGGGTAGCTGGAAGGTCATCCACTGGACCAACTCGGTACCGGTCCCAAACCAGCAGGTCTTTGGTGTCGACCTCACGACCACGCTCGACACACTCATCGCAGCACTCCTCGACACGCACGAGGAGATCGCGATCGACGTAGGAGCGGAAGGGACGATGACGCTGGTCTTCACCGACATGGTGGACTCGACGGTCCTCGCCGAACGATTGGGCGATGCCGCTTGGGCTGATGTGGTGCGGCGCCACGAGATGGCCATCCGGACCACCACGGAGTCGCACGGCGGTCGCGTCATCAAGCTACTCGGCGATGGATCAATGCTCGCGTTCGAGTCGGCTCGCGGGGCCGTCCGCGCCGCCGTCGACATCCAGCGCTCGGTGGCGGACGAGCCGTTCAGTGTTCGGATCGGTATGCACACCGGCGACATCATCCGAACCGAGTCCGACGTGCTCGGAGTCACCGTCAACAAGGCGGCAAGGGTCGCTTCAGCGGCCGGACCAGGACAGATCATGGTGTCCTCGACCACCCGAGACTTGATGGGGGCCATCGACGGCGTTCATGCCGGCGAAACGCGCATCGTCACGCTCAAGGGCCTCTCCGACGCACACCAGATCACGTCGCTGGATTGGACCTGAAAGCAGAGTTGCGCGGGAGAGTCAGCGCTCGGGATCGGTTGATATGGTGCGACCATTCACTCCAGCCGCAACCAGTAGGCCAGGTCCCTGTTGCTTGAACTCGCACGTGAGCAGATCCTCGCCCACCGACAGCAGGTGTCGGCTCTCGATCAGCGACTTGCTCATTCAGCGCGTTCTCTGGAAAGGGCCGCGGTGGCTGGACTTCAGGACAGCATGCCGAGGGCGGCGGTGCTGTCGATCCATGCCCGGATTCGGGACGTCGGTCCTGGCACTTGGGCTGAACCGCCTCTGGTCCAAGTCTGGGGACCCCGATACAGCGCCTATGTCGTCGCCGAGAGCGATCTGGCCGTGTTCACGCTTGGTCGCCTTCCCGACCAGCCGAAGGGCCGACAACGAGCGGAGGACATCGCCGACCGGCTGGAGGCGGCGCTTGGAGGCGAGCGAATGGACGTTCGGGATGCTGCTCGCATCGTCGGTGTGCATCCCAACGTCCTGCGGTATGCGGCGCCGACCGGGAGGTTCCTCATCTACTGGGATGGTGCCAGACAGCCCCTTGTCTGGAGCGTCCCGGCCCCCACAGTCGACGCCTCAGATGCGCGGCTGGAGCTCCTGCGACGCTACCTGCACGTCTTTGGTCCGGGCACACCCGCTTCCTTCGCCTCCTGGGCCGGGGTGGGTCGGAGGCCTGCGTCCGCCGCTTTCGACGTCATGAGTGGCGAACTCGTCGACGTGCGGACGCCAATCGGTGAAGCATGGATCCTCGCCGCCGACGAGTCGGGGTTCCGCCAAGCAGGGGGTTCTGCGCCGACGCGTCTGTTACCCAGCGGCGACACCTACTACCTCCTGCAAGGCGGCGACCGCCGGTTGCTGGTGCCGGATGAGGCCGATCGGGGGCGGCTGTGGACGTCCCGCGTGTGGCCGGGTGCCGTGCTCCTCCATGGTGAGATCGTCGGAACCTGGCGTCGTTCTGGACACAAGGTGACCGTCCATCCATGGAAACCCTTCAACCGGGCAAGTCGAGAGGCAATCGAGACGGAAGCTGCGGCGATGCCGCTTCCCGAAATCGACCGGCCGGTCACGGTTACCTGGGACGACTGACGCAACCGAGTTCATCCGCCGAATCGACACCCGCCGCGTCAGGCGAGCTCCAGATACAGGTCGAAACGTGTCTTGCCCGGTTCGGTGGGCTCGAGCACCTCCTCGAACCATCGATGAGACTGATGGATCTCGAGATGGTTGCGCTTCACCATTTCTTGGAGCCGTTGCCAGCCTTCAGTGATCCAGGATCCGGATGGGTCGTCGTGGAATGATCCTTCGATTCCAGTCACAACGAATGTGCCGGACTCGATCGTGTCCACCCTCGTCTCATCCTCGAAGGGCAGCATGGAATCCGCAACGGTCACCATCACCCGGTATCCGACGTTGTCGGGGTCATGGGCAAGGCGGCCGTCGAGATCGATGTTGTGTCCGAAGGTGCGGTGGGACCCAACCACCTCGGGGTGGCGTTCCATCCACGCCTCCATCTTCTCGATCGCCGTCTCCTCCGGATCGGGTTTGAAACCGTCGAAGACCACGACGTTCATCTTCGACAGCGACTTCGTGAGTACGCCCATCATGACTTCTCCTACGAGATCGATTGCACCGACGTGTGGCGCTGATGCCCCGTGCGTGCGTAGCTTGCTCGGTGCCACCCCGAACTCGCCCTTGAACGCTCGGGTGAAGGCTTCGTGACTGTCGTACCCCGACTCGATCGCTATCGCCAGAATCGACACGTCGTTCGCCATCAAGCGGTCCCGAGCTTCCGACAGCCGGCGCTTCCTCGCGTATTCGCCGAACGTGTAGCCGGTGAGCGACGGGAAGTACCGGTGAAGGCTCCTCAGCGACATTCCGGCCGAGCGCGCCGCAACGGTCGCCGGGACACTTGCAGAGAGATCCTTCTCGATCAGATCAATCGCCAGCTGGATCTGCTCGTAAATCGTCAGCACGCGATCGATTGTATGGACTGGTCACCGTCGGTTCTTGATCGAAACTGCCGTTGTCGCGGCCGCCTCAGCCGATCGTCGCACCGCCATCGACAGTGAGCGCTGCGCCGGTCACGTACCCAGCGTCAGAACTCGCCAGGAAGGCGACCGCGGCAGCGATCTCGTCCGGGTGGGCGGAGCGACCGAGCGGGATCGTTGTTTCTGCCGCCGCCAGCTTGGTCGGATCCGCCGTCCACATCTCACGGTTGCGATCCACGATCACGAGACCGGGGAGCACCGCGTTGCACCGTACGCCTCGATCGCCGAACTCCACCGCCGTGTAGCGGACCAACCCGAGCAACCCGGCCTTCGAGGCTCCGTACGCCGGTCCGACGCGGCTGCCCTTCACGGCAGCAACCGACGATATGTGGACGATGTTGCCGTCGTCGGCCTCGATGAGATGCGGCACAGCCGCCTGGGTCATCACGAACGCGGATCGCAGCAGCACCGAACTGATCTCATCCCAGTCGTCGCGTGGCAGATCCAGGATCCCGACCTTGGTATTCATGTACGCCGAGTGGACCGCCACATCGAGGCCGCCGGATCCCGCCGCGACAGCCACGGCAGCCTCAACCGCGGCATCGTCGCGCACATCGGTTGCGACGAACTCGGCAGTCAGACCGCGATCGAGAAGGGTCTGCCGGAGCGATTCACCGGCCTGACGGTCGATGTCGGCGATCACGGTCGAGGCGCCTTCCTCTGCGAACCGGCTCGCCGTCGCGGCGCCGATCCCGTTGGCGCCGCCGATCACGAGCACCCTCTTGTCTTCGAATCTCCGCACGATTGCCTCACAGTCTCGGCCGGGACGCCTGCAGCGCCACCATGTGTACCAGAAGCCGTCGCTAGCGTGGCGACGTGACTCCACGCGACATCGCCAGGATCATCTTCGAGGAGGGCTGGAATCGCCGGGAGTTCGCCAACGTGCACGGGCTACTGGCTGACGAGTTCCCGCTCCACATCGGAGGCATGACCCGGATCACCACGGGCGCCGAGCTCGAGTCGATCGTCGCCGGCTGGCATACGGCCTTCCCCGACTTCCGTTTTGCCATCCACTCGATCACTGCCGACGAGCACATGGCCGCCGTGCGGGCCACGCTCCACGGGACCCACCAAGGTCCGTGGGGTGGACTGGAGGCCACGGGACGCAGCATCGCCGTCGAGCACGCCTTCTTCCTCAGGGTCGAGGGTGGCATCGTCGTCGAGGTGTGGGAGATCCTCGATGCCAAAGCGCTCGAAGCCCAGTTGAGGGCCGAGTAGGCCGATCCCGAGCGTCGTTTGCCGCGGCTGCCGGCCTCGGTAGGGTCGGCCTCTCGACCCCGGAGGTTCCCATGCCAGCCTTTCAGCCCACGGGAGACCAGTTCCGCGCATTTCGCGACGACCCGTATGGCGGCCCCATCGCCCAGGTGAACCTCCTGAAGTTCCGGGTGAAGGCGGAGTACCAGCCCGATGATCCGGAGTACGGCAACGATGAGCCGGGATCCGTGGCCTACCTGCGGTATGCCGAGGCCTTTGGGGTCATCGCCGCCGAAGCCGGCGGGTCACCGCTACTCGTCGGTGAGGTCGAGCGGTACTTCATCGGCAACGGTGATTGGGACGCCGTGATGGTGATGCACTTCCCCTCGCGGGCCGCATTCATCGCAACGCTCAACCACGACCGATACGCCGAGATCTCCCGTCACCGCGACGCCGGCCTCCTGTGCCAGGAACTCCTCACGACCCGTCCTTCATCGGATTAACCGCAGCTCGGCTCACACGGCTCGGCGAGCGGCCTTGCGCCATGAGGGCGGTGGTCAGTGGTTGTCGTTCCACCAGTCGCTCGGTTCCCACTTCTCGCGGGTCCGGTACGGATCGAGCAGGTTCCGAGTAGCTGAAGCGACGGCACGGGCGGCAGCACTGAGCGCGACCCACACGAACACGCCGACGAGGAAGAAGCCCAGCGGCTCGGTGAGCCAGTTCATCGAGATCGCAGTGCCGACCACGGCGATTCCGGAGAGGGCGGACCATCGGGTGATCTGTTGCCTCCGTTGTGTTTCTCGATGGTGACGCTCCGCCCACGCCAGCGCCTTCGAGCGCCGCGTGTGGAATTCCAGGGGCCGATCTCGGTAGGAGAGGTCCCACTCGTACGCGGCCTGCTGACGAATTCGATAGCGACCGACAACCAGGTCGTCGCCGTCGCGGGCCCATCGCAGCCGACCGGACGCCACGCCGATCCGCGTTTCCTCCACCGGAGGCTTCGTACGTCGCATCGAGTACCCCAGTCACATCGTATCCCGGGGCGCGTTCGATCGGGCAGTGGTCGCAGTAGCGTTTCGGGCCGGAGGTACTGCATGAGCGAGCAAGGGTGGCAGAGGTTTCTCGAGTCGGATGGTCTCGACGACTGGGTGGTTCTTCACGGTGGACCGACCGCGGTTTACCGAGTCGCGTCGTTGGTGGAAGCGGTCCGGCTGGCGGAAGCCTTCTCACAGGTTCCCGAGGTCGCGGACGACCTCCTGATGACCATTGCAGGCGACCGACTCACCGTACGGCTGACTCGCGATCTCTGGCAGGTCGACGACCGCCACGTCGCATGCGCCCGGGAGCTATCGGCCATCGCACACACGTATGGGGCTCGTCCGGACCGCACGGCGGTGCAGGAGATTCAGCTGGCCATTGCGGCGCAGCCGGATGCCGTCGATCTCGGGTTCTGGAGCGCAGTGTTGGGATACACCACAACCGCCGACGACAACGCGGTCGACCCACTCGGTCACGGATCCACGGTCTGGATGCAGGAGCTGGACGCGACCAAGTCACTCCGCCACGCGATGCATGTGGATGTATCGGTGGCGCGTGATCACGTCGAGCAACGGCTGGAGGCGGCCCTCGCCGCGGGAGGGCGGATCGTTGACGATTCTGAGGCGCCACGCTGGTGGACACTCGCCGACCGCGCCGGCAATCGAGTCTGTATCGCCGCCTGGCCGGACGGGGCTACTTCGACCGATGGTTGACGCGATCCGGATGCGGCGTTCGGTAGCCTCGCCCCCATGACCGAACGCACATATCAGACGGATGCAATCGCCGTGCATTGGGACTCTTCCCGGTGCATCCACACCGGGATCTGCCTCAGAACCTTGCCCGCGGTGTTCGATCTGGCGACCCGTCCGTGGGTCACGGTCGATGGCGCCGATGCCGATACGATCGCCGCCGCCATCGACAAGTGCCCCAGTGGTGCGTTGCGATACGACCGACTCGACGGTCAACCCGGCGAGCAGCCGTCCGATCCCGCCACGGTCGTACCCATGGCCAACGGGCCGCTGCTGGTGCGTGGCGACGTTGCGGTTCGGCTCCGCCACGGCGATGAGGTGACCCACGAGTACCGCATGGCCCTGTGCCGCTGCGGCCACAGCCAGAACCAACCGTTCTGCGATCTGTCCCACCGCGGTGCCGGCTTCAAGGACACCGACCCCCAGATCCGTTCCGGCCGTCTCCAGGCCGAGTCCCCCGACGACCTAGGAACCGCTGAAGCCCCCTGATGGCGCCACCGCGTCGATGACGGGAAGGCGGGGCCTGTGGGGGGAGTCTGAGGGGGGCGGCTCCGCCGATCCCCCCTCAGCCGGGATTGCAGCGACCTGTGCGGTGCGATCCCACAATGAGCGCGGCCGGGAGGCCGCACGATTGCGAGGAGGGCCAACGGCCCG
>JASJAX010000028.1 GCA_030066755.1 Acidimicrobiia bacterium | reverse complement strand
CCGAGCTCCACGGTCTCGGCACCGGTGGTACCACCGCCGTCGGACAGCTTCTGCTCGGCGCCACCCGCGGCGACGTACTTCTCAGCACTCGGCTTGAAGATGTTCGTCTGGCGAATGACGTAGTCGTTCGGCGCCCCGCTGTAGTTCAGGTTCGGACCCGTGCCCTGCAGGTCGATCAGCTCGATGCTGTTCGCTGCGTCGATGACACCCTGACGAGTCAGGTCGCCGTTGGCTGCAGCAAGTCGAAGGATCTGATCCATCTGAATCGCTTCAGTCCAGCCGATGACGTAAGCGTTCGACGGACGGCTGTCCGGGTACGCCGCGGTCAAACCGTCAACGAGGGCGTTCATGCCCGGAACGTCCGTACCCCACTGGGTGTAGTAGTCGGAGATCCAGTAGAACGCCGACAGGGCCGGCGCCAACGCCTCGTTGTCGAGGAGCCGGAAGTCGTAGCTCGGGCCCGAGCCGGTCCACTGCGGCGTGAAGCCCTGCGAGATCGTGCCACCCATGATCGGACCGAGCTCGCTCGGTGAACCGGTCACGAAGACCATCGTCGGCTGGGCGCCGAGGATGTTGGTCACGATCGTCGTCGGGTCGAAGTTGCCGGCGGAGTCGCGAACGATGTCGCCGACACCGTTGTAGACGACGTCATAGCCGAGCTCGTTGGCGGCGTAGATCGCTCCGGCCGCTGCGTCCTCGCCGTAGTCCCCGGGACGGGTCACGACCGCAACGGATGGCTTCGCGCCATTGTCCGCTTCGAGCTTCTCGCCGAGGAATTCGACCATGTTCATGCCTTCGAGGCAGTAGTTCGTGCCCTGCTCGAAGGTGAGACCCTGGTCGAACGCCGGGTCGGCCCAGCCGGAGTACCAGCTGAGCGGAATGGCGAGCACATTGTCCTCAACCATGTTGTCGAGAATGTTTGCCGTGTGCGGGGAACCGGTCGAGTTCGAGAACGCAACGACGTCGTCGACGATCTTCAGGTACTTCTCCTCATGGGTGTCGACCTGATAGACCGTGTCCTCGACGACCGGAACCACCTGGCGCCCGGCGATGCCGCCGTTCGCGTTCACGATGTCCCAGTACGCCAGCTGGGCGTTGACGATGTCAACGGTCAGCCCGCGGAACACGCCGGTCAGGTCGGCGAGGATGCCGATCCGGATCTCGTTCTCGTCGACACCGATGTCGGTGGCGATCACGTCTGCCGGTGGCGGCAGCGTTGTCGTCGGCCCGACCGTTGCCGGCGGTGCCGTAGTGCCCGGCGCCGCAGTGGTCGCCGGAGCTGCCGTGGTGTCATCGCCTCCATCGTCGTCGCCGCATGCTGCGACGACCATCGCGAAGACGAAGAGCAGCACCAGCAGCTTCTTCGTCAGCTTCATAGCCTCCTCCATTTCCTTTACATCCGGTCGCACGGTTGCCCGACGACCGAAACCTCATTGCCGTGCCGTCAGTACGTGAACGGCCAGCCCTTCCAGTAGTTGCGGATACGTAGCCAGATGCCGTACAAACCAAGCGGCTCGAAGATCAGGAACACCGCGATGAGCAGACCGAACAGCAGACCGTTCATCTGCGACACGCTCAAGCCAGGACCGTTCTCGACGGTCGAGAGCAGCCCGAAGTCGGCACCCTCGGTGCGGATGATGAAGTCGGCGATCGGCGCCAGCCAACCACCCTCCTCGACCTGTACCTCGAGGAAGTCCGTGGTGTTCTCGACGATGCGTGGCAGCGTCTCGACGAACACCGTCCCCATCACGACCCCGGCAGTGGTGCCGGCCCCGCCGATGAGGATGATCGCGACGAACGTGACCGAGAAGAACAGGTTCCACGTCTCGAGCTGAACGCTGCCGAGGAAGTATCCGTACAGAGCTCCGGCAACCCCTGCGTAGAACGATGAGATGGCGAACGCCTGCGTCTTCGCCTTGACCTCGTTGACGCCCATGACCTCGGCGGCAATGTCACGATCCCGCACAGCAGCGAACGAACGTCCGATTCGTGTCCGGGCGAGGTTCTTCGCGAGCAGGGTGAAGCCGATGGCGAGAACGAGCAAGAAGAGATACGCCTTGCCCTCGCCCAGCATGGCGATCCCAAACCAGTCGCCGTCACTCTGGAGGGCGAGGGCCGGACCGTCGCTCGACCACAGGGCGAACTGGAACTCACCCCAATCGCGCCCGAGTTCGGGCACGCCGGCGACCGAGTTCCAGCTGCGGAAGATGTGCTGGCCGATGAACACGAGCCCGAGGGTGACGATGGCGAGGTAGAGGCCGCGCACTCGCACAGCAGTCGGCGCAACGAGGATGCCGATTCCGGCGGCGACGAGCCCGGCGGCCGGCAAAGTGACCCAGATCGGCAGTCCGAAGCCGTAGACCGCATTCGTCGCCTCGCCGCCGAGGACGGCAGCGGTGTACGCCCCGACGCCCATGAAGAACGCATGCCCCAGCGAGACCTGTCCGGCGAGTCCGGTGAGGATGTTGAGCCCCAACGCACCGATCAGGAAGATGAACGTGAGCCCGAGGATCTGCAGCCAGCTCGGGTCCCCGAGGAACTTGATTCCCGGGATCACCTTGAACGGAACCGAGAGGGCAACGAGGACCAGGAACGTCATCGAGACACGCTGCGTCATCGTCGGGAGGATCCGCTGCTCCTCCTCGTAGGAGACGTAGAGGTTCGGTCGGCCCCTCATACCCGTCGAATCTCCTCGGTTCCGAACAGCCCGTACGGCCGGAAGAGCAGGAAGCCGAGCATGATGACGTACGGGACGATCTGGCTGAACCCGGCGCCGAGTTGGTCGGCAAACGGTGCCAGGTAATGCCCGGCCATGACCTCGGCGATGCCGACGGCAAACCCACCGACGACGGCGCCCGGGATCGAATCGAGGCCGCCGATGATGATGGCCGGGAACGCCCGCAACGCGAAGAACGGTGTGCCCGGGCTGACCCCGAAGCCACGCGGCGAGACCGAGGCGAAGATGCCGCCGACGGCCGCCAGCGCAGCGCCGATCCCCCACGCCAGCGCGAAGATCCGGCCCGCGGAGATGCCCTGTGCCATCGCCGCTTCCTGGTCGAACGCGGTGGCTCGCATCGCAACGCCGGTTCGGGTGCGGAAGAACAACACGAGCACGATGACCACGGCGATGGCTGCCACGATCGTCGCCACATAGGAGTGCGGGACGATGACACCGCTGATGTTGCTGGTGCTCAGCAGCCCCCACGGTGAGCCGACATCAGCCTGGGCACCCTGACCGAGATAGTCGCCGAGGATCGTTCGCAGAATGATGTCGAGGCCGATGGTGATCATGGCAATCGAGAACAGCGGCTCACCGATCATCGGCCGGATGAAGACCCGCTCGATCAGCATCCCCATGACCGCAGCGGCAGCAATCCCGACCATCGCCGAGATGATGAAGCTGAGCGTGACCGGCAGGCTCTCGAGGTAGCGGCCGGGCCAGTTGAGCACGGTGATGAAGTAGGCGACCAGGTATGCACCGAGCGCCGAGATCGCCCCG
Source organism: Acidimicrobiia bacterium (assembly GCA_030066755.1). Lineage (GTDB taxonomy): Bacteria > Actinomycetota > Acidimicrobiia > Spongiisociales > UBA5794 > JASJAX01. Next base: position 28,410 of record JASJAX010000028.1, on the reverse strand, counting down.
TGAGCGAAGCTCAACACCTGCGTCGACTTGAAGATGATCACGAAGCCGAGCGCCATGAGCGCATAGATCGCGCCGAGCGCGAGCCCGTCGATGAGCTTGGTGAGGAAGGTGTCGATCGCCGACCCGCCAACCTGGGCAAAGAGCACGTTCATGGCAGCCGACCCTGCGGTTCACGAACGAGTGCAGACTTCCCTACCCCCGCCCCATGGGCGGCGGTACCTTCCCCCCAAGGGGGGACTGTCCTTCGACGGGCCTCGGCTTCGCTCCGGTGCACCGTTAGTACATCCCCTCCACGAGTTCCTCGAACATGTCCTTCATCGCAGAACGTTTGAGCTTCTGCGTTGCGGTGAGCTCGCCGTCTTCGTGATCGAGTTCCTTGGGGATCATCCGGAACTTCTTGATCTGCTCGACTCGGGCGAACTTCTCGTTGGTCTCGTTGACGACCTTCTGGATCAGCTCGATCACCTCGGGCTTCTCGGAGAGATCGCGATACGTCGTGTACGGGATCTTGTTCCGCAGGGCCCAGTTGCCAACGGTGTCGAGCTCGATGCCGATGAGCGCGGTGATGAACTTGCGCCCGTCGCCGATCACCATCGCTTCCTTCACGTACGGCGAGGCTTTGAGGCTGTTCTCGATCTCGGACGGTGAGATGTTCTTGCCGCCCGACGTGATGATGATGTGCTTGATGCGGTCGACGATCTTGACGTGGGTCCCGTCGACCCACTCACCGACGTCACCGGTCATCAACCAGCCGTCAGGAGTGAACGTCTCGGCCGTCTTGTCGGGCTTGTTCCAGTACCCGGCAAAGACGCCCGGGTGCTTCGTCTGGATCTCGCCGGTCTCCTCGTCGATCCGGAACCCGATCCCGGGATACGGCTCGCCGACGGTTCCCAGCTTGACGCGACCATCGAAGTTGATCGTCGCCACAGCGGAGTTCTCGGTCATGCCGTAGAGCTCGTAGACCGGAACACCGAGACCCATGAAGAACTCGAGGACCTCCGGCGCGATCGCGGCAGCGCCGGTGCCGGCCCAGCGGCAACGACGCAGGCCGATGCGCTCCTTGAGCGGCCGGAAGAACAGAGGATTGCCGATGGCGTAGGCGATACGGCTCTTCGTCGAGTGATTGCCGCCGTTGGCGATCCGTTCTTTGCCGACCGTGTTCGCCAACCACATCCCGATTCGGCCGAAGACCCGCTTGATCGGCGTTGCGTCCTGCAGCTTGATCAGAGCGGTCGCGTGGATCTTCTCCCAAATCCGCGGCACGGCGAAGAAGAGTGTCGGCTGGATCTCGCGGAGGTTGACCTGCACCGTTTCGATCGACTCCGCGAAGTTGAGCACCGTGCCCGCACCGGCCATGTGCCAGGTCGAGAAGATCCGCTCGGCCACATGGCAGAGCGGGAGGTACGTCAGGATCAGGTCGTGCGGTCCGGGGGCCCCGCCTCGGATCCGCTCGCCGTTCATCACGATGTTGTCGATCGCGAACGCGGAATTGGAGTTTGTGAGCATCGCCCCTTTCGGCGGCCCGGTCGTGCCCGACGTGTAGACCAGGGTGATGACGTCTTCGGGCGTGGCCTCCGCCATCCGCCGGTCGATCTCTCCGGGATGAGCGGCGCGGTGCTGTCGTCCGACCTCCATGAAGTCGTTCCAGTACATGAGTCGCTCGTCGTCGTAACTGCGAACACCGCGGGGTTCGACGTAGAGGATCCTCGTCACCGTCGGGAACGCATCAGCTCCGGCATCGAGCACCTTGTCGACCTGCTCCTGATCCTCAGCCAGGTGGAGCTTCGCTCCGGAGTCGTTGACGAGGTAGATCACCTCGGCCATCGGGTTGGTCGGATAGAGGCCCGTCGTGATGCCACGAATGGCCACCGTTGCGAGGTCGAGGATGATCCACTCCGGTCGGTCTTCCGAGTGGATCGAGACGACGTCGCCTTCGTCGACGCCGAGCGCCAGGAGTCCGTGTGCCGCATCGACGACCAGGTCCCAGAGGCGTGACCAGGTGTACTCCTGCCAGACGCCGTAGTCCTTCTCACGCATCGCGACCTGATCCGGCAGCTTGTCCGCCCAATCTCGAACGCGCGACGCAACCGTCGGGAATCCGGATCCGGACGCCATTGCATCCGGTCGATCCATGGTCGCCGTCATCGACCTCTCCTCGTCTCGAGCCCCGACCCGTCACCGGGTAACCGGGGCCTCCCTCCGTGCCTCGGTGAGGACGAGCCGGCGGCAACCGATGTCCTCGAACGGCAGTCGGGCCACCATAGAGAATTCAATCGTGCCGTGCCCGAAAAAGTGGGAAGGGCGTTCCGCATCATTGAACAGGCTTTCGCACGCCGATCACCCGGAACCGATTGGCGACAAACGCAGGATCGGTCAGCGACGCATTGCCGGCAGGATTGGCGCCCGTCACGTGGAAGTCGCTGAAGGCGGCCGACTGGTTGACGAACAGACCGCCGACGAGGTTGAAGGCCACCGACACGCCGGCGTCGACGGCCGCATCGACGGCACGATCGATCACGTCGTCATCGGTCGAGTAGACCAGCCAGGTGATTGCGCCCTTCTCCCGAGCCGTCTCTCCGGCCAGCGCAAGACTCTCTTCCGTCGAGTCCGTTGCGATGACATAGATCACCGGACCGAACATCTCTCGCATGTAGACATCTCGATCTGCGGCGTCGACCTTCACGATGACGGGAGTCCGCACGACGGCGTCGGGGAAGTTCGGATTCGCGACGGTGCGTGATGCGAGCAGCACGTCCCCGGTTGCCGCTGCCTCATCGATGCGTGCCACCACGGCGTCGCCCTTCAGCGACCCGAGGATGTCGCTCGCACGCGAATCGTCGGCGAGCAGCCCTTCGATGGCCCCAGCCAGTCCGGCGGCGACGGCATCAAAGTCGGCGTGCTCTTCTCCGACGGCGATGCCACCACGCGGGATGTACACATTCTGTGGTGTCGTGCACATCTGGCCGGAGTACATCGTCATCGACACGGACAGATTGCGGAACACGCCCTTGAGATCCGGGGCCGAATCGATGACGACCGAGTTGACACCCGCTTTCTCAGTGAAGACCAGCGCGCCGGTGACGTTCTCCTCGAGCCAGGTGCCGAATGCCGGGCCGCCGGTGTAGTCGACCATGCCGACGGCGGGATGGAGTACCAGATCCTTGGTGATCGGCGCGTCCGGCGTATCGACGGCCAGCACCACGAGGTTGCCATCGAAGCCCGCCTCTTCCATCACCTCACGAGCTACTTCGACGAACAGCGCAAACGGGAGGATCGTTCCGGGATGCGGCTTGATGATCACCGGATTACCGGTGGCGAGACTGGCGAAGATCCCCGGGTACCCATTCCACGTCGGGAAGGTCGACACTCCGACGGTCACGGCAACGCCGCGCGGCTTGATGCGCCACGTCTTGTCGATCACCAGCGGATCGCGCTTGCCCTGCGGCTTCTCCCACCGCATCTCGGATGGCAGCCGGGTCTGCTCCGCGTACGCGTAGGCGACCGCTTCGAGACCACGATCGAGCGCGTGAGGCCCACCCGCCTGAAATGCCATGAGAAAGGCCTGGCCCGTGGTCTGCATGACGGCATGGGCCATCTCGAAGCTTCGCTTCGAGAGGCGGTCGAGGACCTCGAGGCAGACACCGGCACGTACGTCGGGTCCGGCGTCGGCCCACGCCGGCATGGCGGCAATGGCCGCGTCGACAAGGGCGCCGACGTCGCCGGCCGGATACGAGATGCCGAGGTCGACTCCGTACGGAGAGCTCTCACCGACGTCCATCATTCCCGTCGTCGGCTGGTCCAGTTCGAACGGCTGACCCAGTCTCGCCTTGAACGCTTCCTCCCCGGCTCCCGGCGCTTCGTCGCCGTACGCCCGGGGAGACTCCGGGTACGGGCTCCAGTACTCGCGAGTCCGGATAGTTTCGAGCGCCCGCTCGAGCGTGGAGCGGTGCGTGTCGACGAAGGCGGCGGCCATTGGCTACTCCTCTGGTATCTCCGTCGTTGGCGACGGGTCGGCGTTCTCTTCAAACTGGTCGGGTCGCAGCCGGGCGCCCGTTTGAGCGGCACGGCGCAGAGCAAGGCTGGCCCGGTACCGGTCTTCACCGTACGCGGCGCGCAGGTGATCGAGCACAGCAACGACACGCTCGGGTCCGAGTGCGTCGGCCCATTCGAGCGGACCGGCGGGGTAGTTGGTTCCGAGCCGCATGGCAGCGTCGATGTCAGCCGCCGAGGCCACGCCGACGAGTCGGGCGTCGGCGGCGACGGAGGCAAGCTGACTCACGATGCGCATCACGACGAGCCCAGGACTGTCCTCCACGCGGATGGCGTCGAGACCGACCGCGCCGAAGACCGCGGCGACGGTCGGAAGCACGTGCGGCCCCGCTTGGTCGGCGACGGCCACGGCGACTCGCGACGCGGCGCTCCAGTCGTGAACCAGGTCGAACACCGCGACATCGGCGCTGCCGAACGTCGCCTCGGCCGCGTGCTCGGTGGCGGTTCTGCCGTCGGTGGCGACGAGATGGATCCCGTTGAAGATCAGGTGCCCAGGCCCGCCGCCGTCAACCACGTCGACATCGACACCGGCGGCGACCAGCATGCCGACGATCCCGTGGGCCCATCCCAGCGGACCGTGTTCCACAACGGTCTCCGGCAGCGCCCCGGGGCGGCTCGGGGCCGCCGTTGGGTGGACCACGTCTGGGCTGTAGTCGTACCAACCGGCTCCGGCCTTCCTGCCCAGCCGTCCGGCATCGACTTGCGCCTGCTGCAGGACGTTTGGCGCAAACCGAGGATCGTGAGCGGTCTGTTCGTAGACGGAGGTCGACACGGCCAGGTTGACGTCGAGGCCGACGAGATCCATGAGTGCAAACGGACCCATTCGAAACCCACCGGCTCCGGTCATGAGTGCGTCGATCGTCGTTGGATCGGCGACTCCTTCTTGGAGCAGACGAAGCGATTCGCCGTAGAACGGTCGAGCAACCCGGTTGACGATGAACCCCGGCGTCGATGCGCATCGGACCGGTCGTTTGCCCCACGCGTCGGCCGCCGCCACGAGGCCGTCGACAACAGCCGGATCGGTCAAGGCCCCCGAGACCACTTCGACGAGCGGCATCACCGGAGCCGGGTTGAAGAAGTGCAGTCCCGCAACCCGCTCAGGCTGAGGGACGCCGCCGGCAATCGCCGTGATCGACAGTGACGAGGTATTGGACGCAATCACCGCATCGTCGGCGATGACCGCAGCGACCTCGCTGAGTACCTGCTGTTTGATCGCAAGGCTCTCCACGATCGCTTCGATGACGAGCCGGGCCGAGGCGATGTCGGCAATCGCATCGGCCGGCTGGATGCGCTCCACCAAGGCCCGGGCGTCCTGGTCGGAAAGGCGACCCTTGACGACCGATCGGTCGAGGCGAGCCGTCAGCTGTTCGACGGCTGCAGCGATGGCGCCCGGAGCGGCATCGAGCAGCAGCACCGGATGCCCGGCAGCAGCAGCGACATGAGCGATCCCGGCACCCATCGTCCCGGCGCCGATCACAGCCACGGTGTCGGCAGGTGACAGCTTCCAGGTCATCGACCCTCGAACTCCGGGGCGCGTTTCTCCATGAATGCCCGCACTCCTTCGCCGTAGTCATACGTCAATCCGGCACGGCGCTGGAGATCCCGTTCGAGGTCCAGCTGCTCATCGAGCGTCTGACCGAGCGAGCGGTTCATGGCTTCCTTGATGGCGGCAAACCCGGCGGTCGGCCCGTTGGCGAGCGATCGTCCGAGCTCGACGGCGGTGTCGAGCAGCGCGTCGTCGTCGACGACCTGCCAGATCAGGCCCCACTCGGCGGCGTTCTCGGCCGACAGCGGCTCAGCCAGCAAGGCCAATCCCAACGCTCGTGCCATGCCGACGCGACGCGGCAGGAAATACGTCCCGCCCGAGTCGGGGAGCAAACCGATGCGAGCGAACGACTGAATGAATCGTGCCGACCGAGCGGCGAGTACCAGATCGCCGGCCATCGCGAGGTTGGCGCCGGCTCCGGCGGCGACGCCGTTGACGGCAACGATCACGGGTTTTGCCATCTCCCGGATCAGGCGCACGGCGGGGTTGTAGCGATGCTCGAGCGACTCACCGAGATCGGGTGGGTCATCGCCCGGGGCAACGGCACGATCGCCGAGATCCTGCCCAGCGCAGAAGCCCCGTCCGGCTCCCGTGATGAGCACCGCCCGAACGCTCGAATCGGTTGCGGCGGCCTGCAACGCCTCGAGAAAGGCTTCCCCCATGACCTTGGTGAAGGAGTTCAGCTTGTCCGGCCGGTTCAAGGTGATGATGCTCAGGCCGTCCGACGTCTCGACGACGATGTCGCTCAACGGTGCTCCCTCCACTCCACGGTGCCGGCGCCACAAACGGACGTGTTTCTTGCGGCGCTTCGAAACCGGTTTACGAACGATCGTTCGTTCGCCGGGACGATACCCGGCCGAAACGCCGGCAGCAACAGGCGGATTGGCAGCAGGAGCGAGCATCGAGCGCCTGGGCGCAAACGGGGAAAGGTACGCTCCTCGGGTGAATCCTGCCGACTATGCAGCCCTGGTACGAGATCCACTGCCGTTCGTGAGCCACGACGACCCGGAGATTCGATGGCTCGCCATCTCGTCGTGCCACGGGCGCATGGATGATCCTGCCGTGGTCGACGGAGTCGAGCAGGCCCTGCGGTCCGACACCGTGGCCAGGGTGCGGGCCGAGGCCGCAGAAGCGTTGGGGTCCATCCCCGAACGATTTGCGAGCCTCTTGGCAGCGACGACCGACGAGGCAGCCATCGTGCGAGAAGCCGTCGCCACTGCGTTCGGCGAACTCGCCGATCCGGAGGCCGTCCCCTGGTTGATCGACGCCGCCGCCGGCGACGACGACAAGCTGGTCCGGGAAGCGGCGATCGCCGCGCTCGGTGCCATCGGCGATCCGACGGCGCTGCCGACGTTGCTCGAGATCGTCACGTCAGCCGGTCCCCAACTACGACGCCGCACCGTCGTTGCGCTCAGCGTCTTCGACGGCCCCGACGTCGAGTCCGCCCTCCGCGCCGCCGCCCACGATCGCAACCCAATGGTCCGGGAAGCCGCCGAGATGGTGGTAGGACGACCGGCAACATGGGAACCAGTGGAGCTGAAACTGCCCGAGCAATAGCCACGAGCCACGAGCCACGAGCCACGAGCCACGAGCCACGAGAGGATCCGACCTCGCGAGTGGCTAGTCAGCCCTCTTCTCGAGGCTCGAGGCTTGAACGCACTGCGAGCCAACCATCGGGCTGCCGCGTCAAAAAGTGGCACCACGAGCGCCAATCGGGCTCGAGGCTGAGCCAGCTCAGACCTCGAGCTCTGCCGAGCGGTCTCCGCCGCCGTGTTCCAGATCCTCCCGCACCCACTCCGCGCCGCCGGGCCAGTGCTCCTTCTTCCAGATCGGAACTCGCGCCTTCAGTTCGTCGATCACGTAGCGACCGGCGTCGAACGCGTCGGCACGGTGTGGCGAGGTGACGGCAACGCCGACCGCGACTTCACCGACATCGAGCGAGCCCACCCGATGGACAGCGGCGATCTTCCGAACCGGCCAGCGGTGCCGGGCCTCGTCCACGATTTCGGCGATCTTGGCCTCCACGACGCCGTCGTACGCCTCGTATTCGAGGTGGGTCACTCCTTCCTTGCCGGCGGAATGATCCCGGACGGTTCCGAGGAACAGCACGGCCGCGCCGCAGTCCGGGCTGGCAACCCAGCTCAGTAGACCGCTCGGATCGATGACCTCGGGTCCCACTGAGATCAGGTCACCGGATGGTTCGGACCGTTCGGATAGTTGGCTCGTCGACATACAATCTCCTCGTGGAGCACCCTACCCCCGACGCCGAACAGCCACGTCCGACTCCGGACCCCGTCGTCCTGCCCGAGCCGCGACACGACACCGGCAACGACGCGCTGCCGCCGCTCATCGGTGGTCCGCAGCCCGACCCAACGCTCCCCACCGATGCCGGACGGCCGATCGCCCCTCCCCCGGCCAAAGGGCCGAGTCGTTCATGGGTTCCCGGCGAACCGTGGCGTCCGGGCGGAGGAATCCACGGCCACGATCAACCGCCGACAGAACGAGAACCCCTCGCCGGTATGGAGCCGACCCGTCCGGTTCGTGCACCTCGTGGCGCCGTCGCACCAATACACATGGCAGGACCCGAGCCGCCGCGACGGCACCGGGGATCGCTGATCCTGACAGGCATCGTTGCGGCAGTCTTCGGCGCCGTGCTCGGACTCGGAGGCGCTGCGATGCTCGGAGCGTTCGATGATCCGGAGCCGGTTGCGCTGCCGCCCACGACGACCCCCGAGGTCGTACAGATCACGGAGATCGTTCCCGGCACCGAACTGACGCCCGCGTCGGCGGTCGCCCTCAAGGTGGTCCCATCCGTCGTCACCGTCGAGATCGGCGGAGACAACGGATCCGGGGCCTTCGCTGCCTTTGGCTCGGGCTCCGGCGTGGTGCTGACCGCCGACGGTGCGATCGCCACCAACCATCACGTCGTCGACGGAGCGACTGAGCTTCGAGTCGTGTTTCAGGACGGGCGGATCTTCGAAGCCTCGATCGTGGGCAGTGATCGACTGACCGATCTCGCGGTCCTACAGATCGACGCGCAAGGGCTGACCCCGATCGAGCTGGGGTCGACGGGTGATTTGCTGATCGGTGATTCGGCGATCGCCGTCGGGAGCCCACTCGGGCTGTCGGGCGGTGCTTCGCTCACCGTCGGTGTCGTCTCGGCGTTCAACCGCGAGGTGGCCGTCAGTCGCGAACAGTTGCTCTACGGGATGCTCCAAACCGACGCTCCGATCACCAACGGTTCGAGCGGCGGTGCGCTGGTGGACCGCGAAGGCAAGCTCATTGGTATCACCACGGCGATCGGAGTGAGCGAGACCGGACCTGAGGGAATCGGCTTCGCCATCCCAGTCGAGCTCGTGACGCGGATCACGGACGAGCTGATCGAACGAGGCGATGTGCGGCACGCATTCCTCGGTGTCGGATTGGAGAACGTCTTTGACAACGAAGGGCCGGCGCTGGTCCCTGCAGGAGCTGGTGTCGAACGCATCGAACCGGGCACGAGTGCGGAGCTCTTCGGCCTCGAAGTCGGCGACCGAATCGCCGGTCTCGATGACATCCGTGTGCACACCAGCCAGGATGTCATCAACACGCTCCGCCTCTATCGCGTCGGCGACCTGGTGAGCGTGGAGATCATCAGAGACGGCGTACCGATCACGATCGATATCGAGCTCGGCGAACGCCCCGACGGGATTTGAGATCATGAGCGACAACCTGTTCGAACGACTCTTCGAGCTCTTCCAATCGCCGGGACCGGTGAACTGGAAGCTGGCGAAGGAAGTTACCGGCTCGCTGGTCGGTGAACGTGAGCCGATCGAGCCCGGCCTCGCCGAGGAGTACCAGGAGCTCGGTCTGGCGGCTCAGCTCCGGCTCGACGCGGTGTCACCTCTCGACGTGTCGGCTTCCCGGTTGCCCGACCCGGTTGACCGAGTGGCGTGGGCGGCAGAAAACGAACAGAGCTTCCGCTATCTCATCGAACCGATGGCCGGCAAGCTGACCCCCGAGGTCGGGATGGGCGAAGCGCTTCCCATGGCGGGGATGCTGGCGCCCATGGGGCCGGCGATCCTCGGGATGCAAGCCGGGACGATGGTCGGATTCATGTCCCATCGTGTGCTCGGACAGTTCGACACAGGTGTGCCGGCGCTCGATCACGACCGCATGCTGCTCGTGCCGCAAAACGTCGAGGCATTCGCCGTCGACCACGGGCTCGACGCTCGCCAGGTCCGGTTGTGGGCCACCATGCACGAGCTCGCCCATCACGCCGTGCTCGCGGTGGAGTGGATGAGAGCCCACATCCTCGAGGTGACCGGCGAGTTCTTCGCCGGGGTCGAGTTCGACATGTCGGGCCTCATGGAGCGGCTCGGCGGAATGCAGAACCCGGAGGAGATGGAGTCGCTGCTCTCCGGCTCATCGGGAATGGCGTCGCTCCTCGGACGCAAGGAACAGCCCGAGCAAGCCGCCCGAGTCCAAGCACTCACCGCCTTCATCGAAGGCTACGCCGACCACCTCGTGGCCACGGCCGGAGCGGACATGCTCCCCGACCTCCAGCGCATCGACGAGACCTACGGACGACGCAAGGCGGAACCCAACCAGGCAGAACAAGCACTCCAACAGCTCGCCGGCCTGGATCTTCAGCGATATCGCTCCCGAGACGCCGCGGCGTTCTGCGCCGAGATCGAACGTCGCTGGGGCGCCGAAGCCCTCACCTCGATCTGGGACGACCCGGACCGGATGCCGACCCTTGCGGAACTCACCGATCCGGTCGGCTGGGCCGCAAGAGTCTGGCTGGAGGACCCCCTAGGCGGCCTGGATCTGGAAGGCGAGTAGTCGGTCGTCAGTCGTCAGAGCCGCAGACCTGAGACCTGAGACCTGGGACCTGCGACTCGAGACCCCACGACATGTGAACGGCGACCTCTGACTTGGAACTTGAAACCTGGAACTTGGTACCCGCACGAACCTGACTACGTTGACCACACCACCTCAGTTCGAAAGGACCGCCCCATGACCGCCGCCGTTGGATCTCCTGCCCCCTCGTTTGAGCTGCGCAACACTGACAAGTCTCCCTACTCGTCGGAGTCGCTCAAGGGACGCAAGTCGCTCATCGTCTTCATCCCGTTCCCATTCACCGGTAACTGCGAAGCCGAGTTGTGCATGCTCCGGGACGAGCGGGCGCGACTCAACGAGCTCGACGCCAATGTCGTCGCCATCACCTGCGACACGCCCTTCGCCAACGGCGCCTGGGCAGCGCAGAACGGGTTCGAGTTCCCCTTGCTCAGCGACTTCTGGCCCCACGGCGAAGTCGCCAAGGCCTACGGCGCATTCAACGAGATGACGGGATCCGCCAACCGATTCACGTTCGTCCTCGATGCCGAGGGCGTGATCCAAGAGGTCATCAACACCGAGTCACTCGGCGTGACCCGCGAGTTCGAAGAGTACGTCCGGGCATTGTCGGCTGTGTGAGACGGGCGGACGAACGGCGGGGATCGGCCGCGAAAACGGCTACCGGTCCGCCGCCGCTCGCGAGCCCGAACTGACGTCGTTCGCCCGGCGATCTGAGAGACCTCGGCAGCGGCTACTCCGCCTCGTCGAAGACCTTTCCCTCCTGGGGGAACTCGGCGGTCACGATGTAGGTGACGTTCTCGCCCAGGTTCACGGCATGGTCGGCAATTCGCTCCAAGAAGCGACCGACCTTGGAATACTCGATGGCCGTCTGCAGTCCCAACTCTTCGCTGTACCGGCCGACCTGCGTGTAGAACTCAGACACCAGGGCGTCGACCTCGTCGTCGGCGGCGTCGAGAACATAACCTGCATCACCGTTCATCGCATCGATCGCCTCGACCCCCATCGCGAGCAGCTTGCACGACGATGTGATGAGGCGCTCCATCAACGGGGTCAGTGCAGCGTGACGGGGGAAACCCTCCTCGCGATCCAGGATGTTCACCAGGTTGACCGCGAGGTCGCCGGTCCGCTCGATCTCATACAGCATCCTCGTCGCCGATACGAGAAACCGCAGGTCGCCCGCAACCGGCTGCTGGCGAGCCAGTGTCTCGAATGTCAGGAAGTCCAGGTCCTGGTATAGCTGATTCACCTCGTCGTCCGTCGTGCGGACGACCTCGATGAGGTCGAGGCGTCCCTCCGTCATCGCCTCGCCGGCTCGCCGCGTGTTCTCGAGAACGATCGAAGCCATCTTGATGAGCCCTTGTCGGATCTCGTCGAGCACTTCACTGAAGTGGTGTCGACCGTCCTGGTGATCAACGGGGCCCCCGTCTCCGGAGTCGTGGGTGTGGTCATCTGCCGTCATGTGGTCACCCCTTCCTCTCAGCCGAACCGGCCGGTGATGTACTCCTCAGTCGCCCGCTCCCCCGGGTTGGTGAAGATCTTGCCCGTCTCATCGTATTCGACGAGGTGCCCGGTTCTCTGGCCGGTCTCCCCGACTTGCACGTTGAAGAAGGCAGTACGGTCGCTGACCCGAGCCGCCTGCTGCATGTTGTGCGTCACGATGACGATCGTGTAGTCGTCTTTGAGCTCCTGCATCAGCTCCTCGATGCGCAGCGTCGCAATCGGATCGAGCGCAGAGCATGGCTCGTCCATGAGCACGACGTCGGGGCTCGTGGCAATGGCACGGGCGATACACAGACGTTGCTGCTGGCCGCCCGAAAGCGCAAACGCCGACTCCTGCAGCTTGTCCTTCACTTCGTCGAAGAGCGCCGCACGGGTCAGCGACTCTTCAACCAGATCGTCCAGGTTGCCTGAGAAGCCGCCGATTCGAGGTCCGTACGCGATGTTGTCATAGATCGACTTCGGGAACGGATTCGGCTTCTGGAACACCATGCCGATGTGACGGCGGACTTGCACCGGATCGATGTCGGGGGCGTACAGGTCCACGCCGTGATAGTTGACCGCCCCTTCGACGCGCGCGGTTTCGATCAGGTCGTTCATTCTGTTGAAACAGCGCAACACGGTCGACTTGCCGCACCCGGAGGGCCCGATCAGTGCGGTGATCTCATGCTCGTGGATCGGGAGCGACACATCCCGGACGGCGTGGAAATCACCGTAGAAGACATTGAGACGGTCGAGCTCGAGCACCACCGCCGGGGCGGGCACGTCCCCGCCGGCAACGGCGTCGTCGTGGTCGGCCGTCGTTGGTTCCTCAGTCATGGCACCCGTGCCCTCATTCTCTCTCGTCACGTCCACGCGGGACTCACCTTCGTTCATATCTGTCCCGCAACACGATCGCCCCAGCGTTGACCGCCAACAGGAGGATGAGCAGCACGATGATCGCCGCGGCAGTCAGTTCGACGAACTCCTTCTGCGGCTGTCTCGCCCAGTTGTAGACGACGATCGGCAGCGCCGTGTACGGCTCGCTGCTGACCAGGTCCCAGAGCCCGGCATCGGTCGAGTTACTGAAGAACAGAGAGAGCCGCGCCCCGGCGAGGAGGAGCGGTGCCGACTCCCCGAACGCACGAGCAATCGTGAGCACGGTGCCCGTCAGGATCGCCGGCATCGCCACAGGGAGCACCTGGTGGCGGATCGTCTCCCATTGGGTTGCTCCGACACCGTATGAGGCTTCGCGCAACGCCTGCGGCACGGCACGGATCGCCTCGGCCGTGGTGATGATCATGATCGGCAGTACCAGGACGCCCAACGTCAGCCCACCGGAGATCACCGTGCGCCCACCCGTCATGCCACCGAGGAGTTTCACGAACACGGCGAGACCAAGAAGCCCGTAGACGATGGACGGAACGCCGGCGAGATTCCGGATGTTCGCCTGGATGATACGAGTGACTCGATTGTCGTGGGCGTACTCTTCCAGATAGATCGCGGCCCCGACGCCGACAGGGAACGCGATCACCAGCACGAACACCGTGAGTGCGAGCGAACCCATGATTCCCTGCAGGATGCCCGCCTCGGACGCCTCGGGGTTGAGCCGCCCGGTAACAAACTCGAAGCCGCGGTCGGTGAGCACCGGCATGCCTTTGCGGACAACGTCGGCCAGCAGCACGATGAGCACGGCAAGCGCCGACAGCAGGGCCAGTAGGAGCGCCAATGCAACGAGCTGATCGAACGCACTCGTCTTCTTGCCAGCGAGGCGCTCGCGCACCAGCGTCGACGTGCTCTCGTGAGTGAGCGTGTTGAGCGCCATCAGTACTTGTTCCTGAAGCGACGGACGACTCGCTCACTCAACACGTTGAGCGCAAAGGTCATGAAGAACAAGACGAGCCCGACGAAGAAGAGGCTCTGGAAGGCGGCGACGGCACCTGCAACCTGATCGGAGCCGATTGCGAGCTGGGCCATCGCACCGGTCATGGTGAGGCCGCCATCGAGCGGACTCAGCGTCATGATTCCGTTCGTACCCGCGGCGAGCGCGACGATCATCGTCTCGCCGATGGCACGCGACACCGCAAGGATCATTGCGGCCACGATGCCGGATATCGCTGCAGGCACCACGACGCGAAGGCTCGTGTGCCAACGCTTCGCCCCGAGGCCGTATGACGCTTCGCGCATCGCAGTCGGCACGGCACGCATTGCGTCCTCCGAGACCGACGCAACGAGCGGGACGATGAGCACCCCAACGGCGATCCCAGCGGCGAGGAAGTTGCTCTGCGATGCGGAGCTGAACAGGTTCTTGACGACGTTCGGCGTGATGAAGGTGAGCGCAAAGAACCCCAGGACGACGCTTGGAATCCCTGCCAGGACCTCGAGCGACGGCTTGAGCACCCGCCGTACGTTCGGACGGGCGTACTCGGACAGATAGATCGCGGCCCCGAGTCCAAGCGGCGCAGCAACGGCCATAGCGATTGCGCTGATCACCAGCGTGTGGACGATGAGGGCGAGAATCTGGAACCGACCCCGGCGCGGGAACCATCCGTTCTCGTTGAGGTCTCCCAGCTCGATCTTCGTGAGGAAGTTCCACGCCTCTCCGACGAGCGAGAGGATGATTGCCACACTGACGACGATGGAGATCACCGACGCAGCCAGGAACACCCGCCGCACACGCGCTTCGCGTGCGAGACGCTTCGGATCGCCGGTCAGATCCATCGTCTGCGGGGAAGTGTCGGTCAACGCCATGCGGTCACGATCCTATCTCCCTACGCAGGAGCGGTAAATCCAACGTCCTGGGGTCGGCCGCCGCCGACCCCAGGACGTCTCGATGATTCTCGCTACTGCCGCTACTTGGCGGCCTCCCAGGCAGCCTTCGTCGCATCCCAATCCGCAGTCGGCAGCTGGACGTAGCCGGCCTCGGACACCGCCGTGAGCCCGTCGTCGCTCAGATAGAAGTCGACGAAGTCAACGAGCTCCGGTTTGCTGTCCAAGTTGTCCGTGCGCACGTAGATGAACAGCGGCCGGGACAACGGGTACTCGAAGGACGCAATCGTCTCCGCGGTCGGGACGACACAGCCGTCTCCACCGTCGACCGCAATCGCCTTGAGCGACTCCTGGTTCTCCTCGAAGAATGCAAATCCGACCCAGCCAAAGGACGTGTCATTGCTCGAGATGTTGTTCACGATGACCTGATCGTTGGCCTCGGCGCTGTAGTCGACCCTGGTGCCTTCCTCAGCGCCACGCTCTTCAGCGATGTCCTCGATCACCAATTCGACGAACGTGTCGTAGGTGCCGGACTCCTCACCCGGAGCCGTGATGTCGAGTGCGGCGTCCGGGTACGGAGCGTTGCTCGCCCCGAGTTCCGCAGCCAAGCCGTTGGCGTCAGACCAGTTGCCGAAACCCTCCGACTCGGGACCGACGAGCGCGTACATGTCGTTGAAGTCGAGGCACGCAACGACGTCGTTGTTGGGCGACGTGATCACGCTGATGCCGTCGGTGGCAACTTGGAGTTCCACATACTCGACGCCGTTGGCCTCGCAGGACTCGATCTCGGAGTCCTTGATCTCGCGGGACGCGTTGGAGATGTCCGTCTCGCCGTTGCAGAACCGAGCGAACCCGTCACCGGTTCCGGGTCCTTCGACCGATGTGGCGACTCCGGAGTTGGCAGCGTCGAAAGCCGCGCCGACGCGAGCAGAGATCGGCTCCACCGTCGATGAGCCCGAGATCTCGATGGTCCCGCTCGCTCCCCCACTGCCACCATCACCGTCACCGCCGTCACCTTCGTCGTCACCGCCGCATGCAGCGACCACCAACGCAAAGGCGAGGAGCATGAGCCAGACGGCTCGCTTGTTCACAACCATGGAGGTCGATCCTTCTCTCGAATTGATCCAACTCGTGACCCGAGACCGTGGCCTGGCGCGGACACGCGACCGTGATCACCTCAACGCCCGACACGCTATGGCGCCGACGTGACCCCAAGCCCGCAGCAAGGTGAACTCAACGTGAACTACGCGAGGCGGGGATCCGTAGATGACGACAAGGTGAATCGCTCGTGATTCCTCGTTGAAGGCTGCCATCCCGGCCGAATCGGCATCCTATAGTCCGCCACGATGGTGCTGATCATCGTGCTTCTGGCCTGCTCGACTGCGGGCTTCGCCGTCGCTTGGATCCGATCCCGGCGCCGTGCCATGGACCGCGCCATCGCCCTGGAATCGCTTGCCGCCACTCGCGATCGAGAACGTGCGGACTCCGCGGTCACCTCCCAGCGCCTCTCTGCGGCGTTTGGCATCGCTCCGCTCGGCGTCCTCGTGCTCAACGAGTTGGGGACCGTGGTATTCGCCAACGAGCACGCCGACCAATTCGTCAATGGAAAACAGGGGCACGCCGTCGCCGAGACCGAGATCGCCGCGGCGCTGGATGAGGCCATGGCACCTGGATCCCCCATGGTGGCCGCAACCGAGGTCGAGCTCTTCACGCCAACGCGGCGTGTCCTCGGCGTGCAGACTCATCGCCTCGCAGACGGAGCCGGGTACGCCGTGTTCGTCGAGGATCTGACCGAGCGGCACCGGTTGGACGACATCCGCCGAGACTTCGTGGCGAATGCGAGCCATGAGCTCAAGACACCCCTCGGGGCCCTGAGCGTGCTCGCCGAGACTCTCGGCGCCACGGACGATCCCGCTACACGGCATCGGCTCACCGACCGAATTGCCGAGCAAGCCCAGCGGATGTCACGACTCATCGACGACATCCTCGATCTGGCGCTCGTCGAGAGCACGAGCGAGCGAGCGCCCGTTGCGATCCATAGCGTGATCAGCGAAGCCGCCAAGCACGTCGAGGTGATGAGCGACGAATACGATGTGCCGGTCGAGATCGCGCCGGTCGACCTCGAACTCACGGTTGTCGGCGATCACCGGCAGCTTGTCTCGGCGATCTCCAACCTCCTCGAGAATGCCGTCAAGTACACCTACACAGCCGGCGACGATGTCAGGGCACCGGTAGAGCTGAGAGCCTGGCGAGACGACGCCAGTGTCGTGATGGAGGTCGAAGATCACGGCATCGGGATCTCCGAGACACACCTCCCGCGCATCTTCGAGCGGTTCTACCGAGTGGATCCGGCCCGGACTCGCAAGACCGGCGGCACCGGACTGGGCCTAGCGATCGTCCGTCACGTCGTCCTCAACCATGATGGAACGATCGACGTGGAATCCGAGCCGGGCGTCGGAACGACCTTCCGTGTTGTCCTTGCGTTAGGGGAGCCGGAATGCTGAATCTCCTGATCATCGAAGACGAACCGGCATACATCGATGCCCTCGAGGTATCCCTGAGCCGCGAGGGCCACCAGCTCGCAGCAGCGATCGACGGCAAGGAGGGCCTCGAACAGTTCCGTACTGAGCAACCAGACCTCGTGCTGCTCGACCTCATGCTTCCCGGCATGTCGGGCCTCGATGTACTTCGCAAGATTCGATCCGACTCCGATGTACCTGTGATCGTCCTCAGCGCAAAGGACTCAGAGTCCGACATCGTCACGGCACTCGAATTGGGCGCCGATGACTATCTCACCAAGCCGTACTCGGTGCGGGAGCTCATGGCGCGCATCCGGGTTGCCATGCGTCGGTCCGCTTCCGAGGGGGATGACTCTGCGCTCACCGTTGGGAACGCCGTACTCGACCAAGGCCGGTATCAACTCCGACTCGACGGCACGACCTTCGACCTTCCCCGCAAGGAGTTCGAGCTCATGCAGCACCTGATGGGACGGCCGGGCCGGGTCGTCACCCGTGACCACCTCCTGCTCGAAATCTGGGGCTACAGCTGGGGCGACTCGAAGACGCTCGACCAGCACATCCGCCGTCTCCGTCGCAAGCTGGAGCAGGTAGACGGCTCGCCGACGATCACCACGATCCGTGGTGTCGGGTACCGACTCGACTCATGACCGAATCCGCCGTGTTATCGGTGACCCACCGGTAGTGTCTGCGGCGTGAAAGCCAGGATTCTCCTCTTTGCCGTCGTGTTTGCCGTGCTCGCAGCTGCCTGCACCGATGCTGTGGGCGATTCGACATCGTCGACCGGCTCGTCCGGGTCGACGTCGTCGACGAGCGGTACGCCGCCTTCAAACGGTGACACACCCCCGCCGAGCGATTCGCCAGCGAACGGCTATCGGCCCGAGTTCGTCGCAGCCAGCTGCGAGTTCGAGGAGCCGATGGACACCTCGCCGCGGTGTGGCTACCTCGTCGTACCCGAGAACCGCGACGACCCGACCGGCCGTCAGGTGCGGATCCATCTCGCCATCTTCGAAGCCGAGGGGTCGGACCGGATGCCGGACCCGATCATCTACTTGGAAGGTGGCCCCGGTGGGCACACGTTGGGCGCCCTCGAGTTCTCCTTTGCCTCGACATACGCCCCACTCATCACCGACCGCGACTTGATCCTCTTCGACCAGCGTGGCATCGGTCTCAGCCAGCCGGCGCTCGACTGCCCCGAGGAACGTGCGGTCGAGATCGAGTACTTGAACAAGGACGTCAGCGACGAGGAGTACCTCGAGGCCTACACGGGCAGCTTGATCGAGTGCCGCGACCGTCTCGTCGACGACGGCGTGGACCTCACCGCCTACAACAGTGCGTCCAACGCTGCCGACGTTGCCGACATTCGGCGGGCGTTGGGCTACGACGAAGTGAACCTGTGGGGCATCTCGTACGGCACCCGGCTGGCACTGACCGTCATGCGTGACCATCCCGAGGGCATTCGCAGCGTCGTCCTTGACTCGACCGTGCCGGTCGATCTCGATCTGTACCCCGCCATTCCGAGTAGTGCCGACCGAGCGTATGACGTGTTCTTCGCCGGTTGCGCGGCGCATCCGACGTGCGGAACTGCGTACCCGAATCTCGAGATGGACTTCTACGCTTTGGCCGACCGCCTCGACGAGGAACCTGCCGAGATCACCGTCCAGGACTTCATCTCGGGCGAGCGGTATCCGGCGCTCTACGGCGGTGACGACATGTACGGACTGCTCTTCCAGAGCTTGTACTCGGAAGACATCATCCCGTTGCTCCCGGACTTCATCACCGACGCCGCCAACGGCGACTACTCCGGCATCGAGCGCCTCGGTTCGGTGTTCTTCACCAACGGCCCGTTCCTCAGCACCGGGTTCTACCTGTCGGTCCAATGCAACGAGGAGTACTCGTTCTCGACTCCCGCCGAGGTGGCTGACGCCATCAACATGTATCCCGACGTTGACGGGCTCTTCGGTCCGGCCGAATCGGAGTTCGAGGATTGCGCCCTCTGGGGTGCCGGCACGGCAGACCCCATCGAGGACGAGCCCGTGACCTCGACGATCCCCACGCTCGTGCTCGCCGGCGAGTACGACCCGATCACTCCACCGAGCTACGGACAGCTCGCCGCCGAGACCCTGGCGAACTCCACCTACTTCGAGTTCCCGGGCTTGGCGCACGGCGTGACCACTGCGGGTGACTGCCCAACCGGCATCGTGCTCGACTTCGTCGCCGACCCGGCGACCGCGCCGGACGGTTCGTGTATCGCCGATCTGGGAGCACCGAACTTCTTCGTTCCGGGCCAGATCTCGGTCAACCTCGTGCCCTTCGAAGCCGACGTGTTCGGTTTCATCGTCCGTGGAGTACGCCCTGAGTCCTGGGACGACGCCGGCTTCGGCGCATTCACCGCTCCCGGTCTCGGCGACATCGGCATCCTCCAGCAATCCATCCCCGCCGGCTTCCTCTCCAACGACGCGATGGCCGACCAGATCGCGGACCAGTTCGATCTCAGCGGAGACTGGTCCAGCCGAACCCACGACGACGGCGCCCGAACCTGGGACATCTTCAACGACACCGACGGCACCCTGATCTTCGACGTCGCCCTCCACGACGACGGTGACAGCATGTTCATCGTCGTCCTCATCACGACGGACGACGTACGGGACGAGTACGTCGATCTGGTCCTGTATCCGGCCTTGGAATCGATCGAAGCCGGGTAGGGCGGCCAGGCGGCCTTCGGCCAGGCGGCCTTCGGCCGGGCGGCCTTCGGCCGCAGTACTGAGTACGGAGTACTGAGTACAGAGAGCTCAAACAGACTGGTCGGCGAGTGCTGCCCCCCTACCCCCACTCGACTCCGTCGAGCGGCGGTACCTTCCCCCTCCGGGGGGACTGTCGCGAGCGGCCGCAGAGAACGCGTTCGAGGCGGCTCACGCGGTGCCGATGCCGAAGGCGAGGATGGGGGGTGTCTGAGGGGGCGGCTCCGCCGATCCCCCCTCAGCCGGGATCGCAGCGACCTCTGCGGTGCGATCCCAAGAAGAGCGCGGCCGGGAGGCCGCTCGCTTAGGAGCAAGGGCCGCAGGCCCGCCGCGACCAACTCGCCGGCGGCCTGCCGCCGGCGAAACTCTCAGCCGAAGATGCCTCGCCAGAGGCGGCGGAGGAAGCCGGGCTTGTCTGGGGCGGGGAGCTCGGTGAGGACTTCTGCGAGGTGGTCGGGCGGGAGATCGCCGACGAGGACCATGGTCGTGCCGCCGGCCCTCCAGGTGACCCAGACCTCGGTCGGCCGCACCAGGAGTGAGTACGTGCGATTGTCGGCCTCGAAGGTGCCGGCGTCGGCGAACTCGTTCAACGTCACCGCACCGCCGGCTTCGAAGATCGAGAACGAGAACAAGCCGTCGCTGTAGAACGTGTGCATCCAGTCGTCGGCACCCCGGTAGGCATCGGTCCGCTGATATCCGGCGAGCTCCGCCGGCAGCTTCGGGTCGGCGACCGGAACCATCACGTCGTACTCGCGATCGGTCGACGTTATGTCGCGGTACACCACGTTGGGACGATCGTCGAAGTCGAGCATGGCGGAATAGCGGAAGAGCCCTCCGTCGGCGTCGTACATCTGGGTGACGAGCGGCGCACCGGTTGCCTCGTCGAACGTGATCGACGCCCTGAGGAGGCTGCCTTCGAAGACATCGATCGCACTGGCGTCCCGACCGATACGCTCGACGGCGCCGACTTCGACGACCGAGTACCGATCGGCGAGACCGGACTGCGACCAACCGAGGACGGCGACCCCACCGTCTTCGGCGGCGACCTTCCCGCTCGAGACGCGAGTTTGGCCGTCACCGATGACCGTCACGTCACCGGCATGGGTGACGTCGTAGATCCCGACTTCCGCATCACCGTCCCAGGACGTCATCACGATGCGACGCCCGGCATACTCCGCCGACTCGGCCTCAGCCAGGTAGTCCTCGAGGGTGTCGATCGCAGCCGCGGGACCGGCCGTGACGGCGATGAGGGCCGCAACCGCGGTGATCGTCCCGAGTGCGGAGAGGCGCCGGTTCACGGTGCACCTCCGAACACGCCCGCCGCAGGTACGACGGTGAAGCCGGCCTCAACGGATGCTCGCGCAACGTGACGATCGGCGAGCGAGTCGAGATCGGCAACCGGTTCGGGCGCCGGCGATCGCAGGACGCCCGCACCAATCGCAACGACGGCGGCAGCCGATGCCGCAACGGTGGCCACCTGCCAGCGCCGCGGGAGCCGCCGATGCTGTGCGGCAACTCGATGGGTATCGAGGAACTCGGGCGGCTCGAGCCGTGGGAGTGACCGGACCGCCGTGCGGGCCGCGTCGAGGTCGTGGAGTTCGGCACGACACTCGGCGCATTCGGCCAAGTGGGCTTGGAGCGTCTGATGCTCGCCGGTGGCCAGCTCGCCGTCGAGGAATGCAGACAGCTCGGCACCGTGATGGGATTGGGGAAGCAGCCATTCGGGCATCTCGAGGCGCGGCATGGTGCGGACGGCGGCGCGCATCTCACGCAGCGCCCGGAAGTCGGCGATGCAGCCGAGGCACGTGCCGAGGTGGCTCACGACCTGGTCGAGCTCACCGGGCTGCAACTCACCATCGAGATACGCAGAGAACAGCTCGGCGATGTCACATCCGGCGGAGCCGTCGAACGGGGTGTCGGTCATACCGGCCACGTCAGCAGCTCCCTGAGCATCTTGCGGCCGCGGTGAATGCGGCTGCGGACGGTACCGACGGGGACTTCTGCGGCCTCGGCGATCTCTTCGTACGTGAGACCCACGACATCGCACATGACGACACATTCGCGGAAGTCATAGGGAAGCTTGAGCAGGGCACTCTGAATGTCCTCGGAGAGCCGCACACCGGCGAGCACCTCGTCGGGAGACGGTGACGCGCCGAGCGTGGTGCGGTCGTCTTCCGGTAGTGGACTCGTGGGGCGCCGCTGCTTCTTGCGCACACCGTCGAGGAACGCATTGCGGGTGATGCGCCACAGCCAGCCTTCGAACGAGCCGGGTACGTATCGATCGAGACCCTTGCGGACTCGGAGCAGGACCTCTTGCACGAGGTCGGCGGCGTCGTCGGGGTTGCCGGTGAGCCGGTAGGCGAAGTTGTAGATCTGGCGGCCATATCTCCGCGCCACGTCTTCCCACGTGGGAACAGGTTCAGGTCCCATTGCACTCCCGGTCAACCATGGAAGTAACGACGCTTGCGCTGGATCGGTTCCCGCCAGGCGACGAATCAGGCCTTGTTGTCGGCGTCCTCGTCGTCCTTGAGGCCTTCATCGAGACCCTTGCGGAATTCCTTGGCCGAGGCACCGATCGAGCGGGCGAGGTCGGGCAGTTTGGTTGCGCCAAAGATGAGCACGACGACCACGAGGATCAATACGATCTCTGGCCACCCAATGTTTCGAAGCACGGTGAGGTATCTCCTTGTCTGGGGCGGAGTGTACCTGGCCGGCTCGCGTTGGGTGCCACACCCGTCCCAGGTCCCAAGTCTCAAGTCTCAAGCAACGGACGTCCGGACCTGAGACTTGAGACGTGGCCTCAGCTTGCAGATGCTGCTGGTCTGCCGCGTACGCGGTCGAAGGCGCGACCATTGCGGGCCTGAGACCTGACCTCGGCGCTGCCGAGGTCAGGGCTGCCGCGTGGAGTCCCTCCGCCTACCGGAGAGAGAAGGAGTCCACAAACGCCTGCAGGCGTTCTCGGGTGATGAATCGGACGCGGGGCTCCCTGCGTTCCTTGTCGTATACGAGGAACGGGCTGTACTTCTCGGTGACGAGCATGCCCCGGTCGGCTCGGGAGCCGCCGAAGGCGACCATGAACCGGTTGATCGCTTGCTCCTCGAGCTCGGGGTAATCACCGGCGCCGTGGTCAACGACCTGCAAGAAGGTGGTTCCACCGCTGCCGGTAGCGAGGTAGCCGCCCTGGGACTCACCGACGCTGTATCCGGCGACCTTGAGCAGACCGAGCGCGAGGTCTCCCGCATTCATGGTCGCGGTGTCGATACCGATGCCGTGCAGCTTGGCGGCGAGATCGGCGGTGAGGCTGATCTCCTCGCTCAGCGGCAGTAGGTCCTCACTCCCGGTACGGGCCGCAACACCGGCCTCGACCTTGAACTCCTGCTCACCGAGGTGCGCCAATGGATCGAACGGAGCCGAGGAGAAATGCGGAGCGGCGCCGGGGATGACGATCTCCTCAGGGAGCTCCCCAGGCACGTCCAGATCGAGGGATCCGACCTCAACGTCGCCGGACGCCGACGTGGCATAGGCGCGGACGGTCGTCACACCCTCGAGCGGGAGATGATGCGAGCGCTTCTCCCGCAGAACCTCGACCGCCTGCTTCAACAGGAGGTTGCGAAACACATCGTCGACGCCCGAATCCGGGACCGGAACATCGAAGTACACGAGCGCATCATCACCACGGACGTGGAACTCCCGAACGGTGTGGACTTCATCGTCCGAAGCGGCCGCCGGGGCTGGAGCCGCCGCGGGCTCTTCCGAGCGACTGCGCATCAGCCAGACCACAACGCCGACCGCGACCACCAACACGATGACGAGAAGAACGAGCTCCATTGCACTCCTTGGGACTGTTGCGCAAGTCTATATCGGGTAGCGGGGTCGAACTCGAACGACCCCTCCCGAGTACTGGTTACAGAGTACCGAGTACTGAGACCGGACAAGACCTCGCGCAATCGGGCTGCGGAAGGTCAACCGGTTCGGACTGGCAACTGGACCTCAGCGACGAATCGCCGCCGGCTGCCGCTTGGAGCACCAAGTGCCGGGCGGCGTCAGGGCTGGCGACTCGACCTCAGCCCGCTGAGGTCGCCGTCTGCCGCGTCGAGCACCGACGCAGAGCGAAGCGTGGACTGCCGCCTGACCTCACCGACGATGCGACCAGATCTGCCGCGTTCCGCCCGGTTCAGCCGGCCTTCCTCGCGGCGGCCGCCACTGCCCTCTGACGGCGGATCTTGCGTCGCTCTCGCTCGGACATCCCGCCCCAGATCCCGAACTTCTCACTGCTCACGATTGCGAACTCGAGACATTCGGTTTGGACCGAGCACTCACGACAGATCTGTTTGGCCGTGCGGGTTGACGCACCTCGTTCCGGAAAGAAGAGATCAGGATCTGCGCCGCGACAATTGGCCAGATCCTGCCAGGCCAGCTCCTCCGAGCCCAACACCTCGAGCAGCTGAGTGAACACAGTGACTCCTACACAGTTGTAATTACGCCGATGTGATTCAAACAACCCCGCGCGCGGCTGTCAACCCGGAAACGCCCGTGGCACGGGCGTTTCCGGGCCAACGCGCAACTGAACCACGCTCCCGGACGCGGCAGACCGAGGCTCGGAGTCGGCGAGGTCAAGCCTCCGGCCCACGATCTCGCCGACCGGTGCGCCCAACGCGGCAGACCTGCTCTCCAGAAAACCCCAGGTCAAGACGCCAGATTCGCGTCGGGCCGCCGGCGCCACTGGAGGCTGGTGGCCGGAGGCTGGCGGCCGGCCTACCCCCAATTCCAGGAGCGGCCTCCCCCACGGCATAATGTGTCCACGGCGATCGACCCAAATGGAGGGGCACGTGACGACCACGAAGCCGGCGACCGAGCGGCGCACTCCGCACCGAACGGGCTACTGGATCATCGACTTCTATCGCTCAGACGTCGGAAAGAAGTGGGCGATGGCGGTGACGGGAATCGTCCTGCTGGGGTACATCCTGGCCCACATGATCGGCAACTTGAAGGTGTACCTCTCCCCCGAGGAGATCAACGAGTACGGCGAGGCGCTGCGCGAGCTGGGTGGCCATCTGGTTCCACGAACCAGCGTCCTCTGGATCCTCCGCTTCGGCCTCATTGCCTCGTTCGGGATCCACATCCACGCGGCGTACACGCTGTCGTTCCGCAACCGCAAGGCCCGTGGCCCGATCCGCTACGACTCGGACCAGCGTTTCCTTGCCGCCTCCTATGCCTCGCGGACGATGGCATACACGGGAACACTTGTGCTGGCCTTCATCCTGTTCCACCTCGCCGATCTGACGTGGGGGACCGCACCGGCGGCTCCGGAGGTCTGGGAGCGAGGCGAGGTCTACGCCAACATGGTGGCGACCTTCTCCCGCTGGCCCGTGGCGCTCTTCTACCTCGTCGCCAACGTAGCCCTCGGATTCCACATCTGGCACGGAACCTGGAGCTTGTTCCAGAGTCTCGGCATCAACAACCCCCGCTTCAACCAGTGGCGGCGCAATCTGGCGACCGGCTTCACGGTCGTCGTCATCGGAGGGAACCTCTCGTTCCCCCTGGCAGTGCTGAGCGGCATTGTTGGCGACACCGGCTTCTTGGCCTGAGGAGGACGACATGACCTTGCTCGACTCGAAGATTCCTGCCGGCCCGATTCAGGACAAGTGGGACAACCACCGGATCGACATCAAGCTGGTGAACCCGGCAAACAAGCGCAAGTACAAGATCATCGTCGTCGGCACCGGCCTCGCCGGCGCCTCGGCAGCAGCCACGTTCGGCGAGCTCGGCTACAACGTGGACGCCTTCACCTACCACGACTCTCCGCGCCGCGCCCACTCGATCGCAGCGCAGGGAGGCATCAACGCTGCGAAGAACTACACCAACGACGGCGACTCCATCTACCGCCTCTTCTACGACACGGTCAAGGGCGGCGACTACCGGTCGCGCGAAGCCAACGTCTACCGCTTGGCGCAGGTCTCGAATGAGATCATCGACCAGTGCACCGCCCAGGGCGTGCCGTTCGCCCGCGAGTACGGGGGGCTCCTCGACAACCGGTCGTTCGGCGGAGCGCAGGTGTCGCGCACCTTCTACGCCCGAGGCCAGACGGGCCAGCAGCTCCTGCTCGGCGCCTACCAGGCACTGGCTCGCCAGATCGGGGCCGGCAACGTGACGCTCCACAACCGCGCAGAGATGCTCGACGTGGTGATCAAGGACGGCCGTGCTGCGGGCATCGTGGTTCGCGACCTGGCAACGGGCGAGGTCACCTCACACTCCGCCCATGCCGTCGTGCTCGCTACCGGCGGATACAGCAACGTGTTCTACCTCTCGACGATGGCGATGGCGTCCAACGTGACGGCAGCCTGGAGAGCTCATCGCAAGGGTGCGTTCTTCGCCAACCCGTGTTTCACGCAGATCCACCCGACGTGCATCCCGGCGAGCGACGAATTCCAGTCGAAGCTCACATTGATGTCCGAGTCGCTGCGCAACGACGGACGCATCTGGGTCCCGAAGACGCCTGAGGACCCTCGCCCGGCGAACCAGATCCCCGAGGACGAACGCGACTACTACCTCGAGCGCATCTATCCGTCGTTCGGCAACCTGGCACCCCGCGACGTGTCTTCCCGGGCTGCGATGCGCATGCTCGAGCAGAACCTCGGCGTCGGACCGCTCCACAACGGTGTCTACCTGGACTTTGCCGATGCGATTTCCCGCCTCGGGAAGGCGACCATTGAAGCCCGGTACGGCAATCTGTTCGAGATGTACGAACGCATCACTGATGAGAACCCATATGAGGTCCCGATGCGCATCTACCCGGCCCCCCACTACACGATGGGCGGCCTGTGGGTCGACTACAACCTGATGACCAACGTGCCCGGGCTGTACGCGCTCGGTGAAGCCAACTTCTCCGACCACGGCGCCAACCGGCTCGGGGCATCTGCGCTCATGCAGGGCCTCGCCGACGGATACTTCGTCATTCCGTACACGATCGCCGACTACCTCGCGGACTATCTGAACACGGAGCCGGTGCCAACCGACGACCCGGTGTTCAAGCAGGCTGAGGCGGCGGTGCAGGATCAGGTCAACCGC
Organism: Acidimicrobiia bacterium; assembly: GCA_030066755.1. Classification (GTDB taxonomy): domain Bacteria; phylum Actinomycetota; class Acidimicrobiia; order Spongiisociales; family UBA5794; genus JASJAX01. The sequence continues at coordinate 1,405 of JASJAX010000028.1, read as the reverse complement.
CTGCTCTCGATCAACGGCACCCGCACCGTGGACGACTTCCATCGCCAGCTCGGCAAGATCATGATCGACGAATGTGGCATGGCCCGCAGCGAAGCCGGCCTCGAAAAAGCGATCAGCGAGATCCCCGCCCTGAAGGAAGAGTTCTGGAAGGACGCGCGAGTGCCCGGCGACGGTGAGAGCCTCAACCAGACGCTAGAGAAGGCGGGCCGGCTGGTCGACTTCTTCGAACTTGCCGAACTCATGTGCCGCGACGCCCTCGACCGTGAAGAGTCGTGCGGAGGCCACTTCCGTGTCGAGTATCAAACCGAAGAGGGCGAAGCGGTTCGCGACGACGAGAACTTCGCCCACGTTTCGGCGTGGGAGTGGAAGGGTGAGGGAACACCTCAAGTGAAACACAAGGAAGAGCTCGAGTTCGAGAACGTCGCACTGGCAACGAGGAGCTACAAGTGATGGATCTGACGCTGCGAGTTTGGCGCCAGGCGGGCCCCGACGCTGCCGGCGAGTTCAAGACGTATCAGGTGAAAGGCATCTCCGAAGAGGCCTCGTTCCTCGAAATGCTGGACATCCTCAACGAGCAACTGACGCTGGCCGGAGACGAACCGATCGTCTTCGACCATGACTGCCGGGAGGGCATCTGCGGCACGTGTGGCGTGATGATCAATGGTGCTCCTCACGGTCCGCAGCTGGGCACGGCAACGTGCCAGCTCCACATGCGGAAGTTCAACAACGGCGACACCATCGTCCTCGAACCTTGGCGGTCGGCCGCGTTCCCGATCATCAGGGACCTGATGGTCGATCGGGCACCGTTTGACCGTATCGTCGAAGCCGGCGGCTACATCTCGGTGAACACGGGCGCGGCGCCCGACGCCAACCTGATCCCGGTACCGCGAGAGGCTTCAGAAGCAGCGATGGACGCGGCAGCCTGTATTGGCTGCGCAGCGTGCGTCGCCGCTTGCCCGAACGGTGCCGCCCAGCTTTTCACCGCCGCCAAGGTGGCGCATCTGAACCTGCTCCCTCAGGGCCAGCCGGAGCGTGACCAGCGGGTCGTCGCGATGGTCGAAACCATGGAGGAGTACTTCGGTGCGTGCACCAATCACGGCGAGTGCGAGTCCGCCTGCCCCAAGGGCATCTCGATCGACAACATCGCCCTGATGAACCGGGACTACGTCCGGGCAAAGGTGGCGAACCGAAGGTACGCGGGGCGGAAGTAGCGGACGCGGCAGCCGGCCAGCGGCGCGGGCTGAGGCCAAGTCGCCAGCCCACGCATCAGGCCCGAAGCGAATGGCGACGCGGCAGGCCGGCTCGTCACAAGCGGAGAGGTCAAGTCACCAGTCGCCAGACTGACGACTGGTGGCTGGCGGCTGGCGGCTGGCGGCTGGCGGCTGGCGGCTGGCGGCTGGCGGCC
>JASJAX010000161.1 GCA_030066755.1 Acidimicrobiia bacterium | reverse complement strand
CAGCCACGAGCCACGAGCCACGAGCCACGAGCCACGAGCCACGAGCCACGAGCCACGAGCCACGAGCCACGAGCCACGAGCCACGAAAGCGTCCGCGGCTGCGGAAAGGGAGGTCAAGCCAGTTCTCGAAGCTCGAGGCTTGACCGCACTGCAAGCCAACCATCGGGCTGCCGCGTCGGAGCCCCACTCGACGGGAGTCGGTCGGGCTCGAGTCTCGACCTCAGCGGAGCTGAGGTCGGCCGGCCGAAACGCGAAGAGGCCCGGAGTCGCTGGATACTCCGGGCCTCTCCTGTTGCTCGAACAAACCGTTAGGACTGACTGCCCCCAGTGGTAGGTGGCCGGTGTCCCGGGAGCCCCCCAGCTCCCGGGATGGCGCCATCTCCACTCATCCCCCTGCTTGCTCGAACCTCCTGACGGGTCCTGGCCCGCCGATCTGTGTTGTCTCCGTGCAATCGGTGTACAAGGTCACCGGCTGCTCTCTGTAAACACCATCGACCACTCGCTGTAGTCGCTAGAGAGACAAAAGGACCACGCGCAGAGGGACTAGACACCGGGGACGCGGCAGCCGTCGTCGAGCAAGCCCCGAGGTCAGGTCCCAAGTCCTGAGGGGATCGCAGTCATCGTGATCCACGTGGTAGATGCACTCCGGGCATCGTGCAGGTCGAGTCGCAAGTCACAAGTAAGAGGGCGTCCGTGGGTGCCTGGAACTTGCCACTTGAAACTTGGAACTTGGAACCGGCGACCTGAACTAGCGTGAGCGCGTCGCTGAACGAAAGGCCCGAGATGACCACCCGCATCACTGCCGACTTGCTGATCCCTGGGCGGGGTGAGCCGATTCGCGACGGTGTCGTGGTGATGGATGGTGGGGAGATCGGGTATGCCGGTGACGCAGCCGGGGCTCCGGAAACACCCGATGCCGATGTGGTGCACGTGCCGGCCGTGATGCCGGGGATGTGGGAGTGCCATGGGCATTTCATCGGGCTGACCAATCCGGACTTCCAGGTCGCCTCCTTCGAATCGACGATCACGCAGGCAGGACGCGCAACTGCCGATCTCGCGGCGACGCTCGACGCCGGGGTGACGAGCGTGCGAGAAGTCGGCGGACTCGGGATTCACCTGCGCCATGCCATCGCCGAAGGGTTCATCAGCGGACCGCACATCTACTCGGCCGGGGCCGTGCTCTCGGCGACGGCCGGCCACGCCGACATTCACGGCTTCCCCACCGATGTGGTCGAGCAGCTCGCCCATCACGGAGATCACCTCGGATTCACCTGTGACGGGGTGGCCGAGTGTTTGAAGGCCGTGAGGGTCCAGCTCCGAATGGGTGCCGACGTGATCAAGATCTGTGCCTCGGGTGGAGTGATGAGCGAGATCGACCACCCCATCCACCAGCAATTCAGCGATGCGGAGCTACGGGCCATCGTCGAAGAAGCCGAACGAGCTGAGCGGATCGTTGCCGCCCATTGTCACGGCAAGCCGGGGATCATGGCGGCGCTCCGTGCCGGTGTGAAGACCATCGAACACGGCTCGTACCTCGACGAGGAGGCAGCGGAGCTGATGCTCGAACACGACGCCATCCTGGTCCCGACCCGCTTCATCCTGGAGCAACTCCTCGGCATGGAAGCGGCGATCCAACCGTACGCCTACCGCAAAGCGGTGATGGTGGCGGATCACCACGCAATGGCGCTGAAGACGGCGATTGCCGCCGGAGTCAAGATCGCCATGGGAACGGACATCTTCGTGAGCGGCCCGATGTACGGCCGCAACAGCGCAGAGGTTGCATTGATGATCAACGGCGGCATGACGCCGCTCGAGGCGATCGAAGCCGCTACGGCCAACGGTCCCGACACGCTCGGCCCGCAGGCGCCGCGCTCCGGCCAACTCCAATCCGGCTACGACGCCGACGTGATCGCATTCGACACGAACCCACTCGAGGACATGTCCGTGTGGGGCAACGCAAAGCGCGTGACCCACGTGTGGAAGGGCGGGGAGTTGGTCAAACAGCCTCCGGCTGTTTGACGTACGACGTACTCCGTACGACGTCGCCGGTACCGAAGCGGCCGAGGCCCTCGTCCGCTATCACCCACGCTGCCCATGACCAAGTGCTCCAAGACGACCTACGGTCTACGTAGTAGGTCGTACGAAGTACGTGAGCAGCAGCGCTACGCGCTGCGCTCTTCGAGGTCCGTGCTGCCGAGTTCCTGGATGGGAACGAGTGTCGGGTTGACTCGATCGCGGACCACGTCGCCGTCGATGACGACCTGAGCGACGTCGGTACGTGACGGCAGCTCGTACATGGTGTTGAGGAGCACTTCCTCCATGATCGCCCGAAGACCGCGAGCGCCCGTTCCACGCTTCATTGCCTGCTCGGCGATCGCTTCGAGTGCATCGTCGGTGACCAGCAGCTCGACACCATCCATCTCGAAGAACCGGGCGTACTGCTTGCTCAGTGCGTTCTTCGGTTCGGTCAGTACTCGCACGAGTGCTTCCTTGTCGAGATCGTCGACCGTTGCAACGACGGGCAGACGGCCGATGAACTCCGGGATCAGCCCGAATGAGATCATGTCTTCCGGCATCACCTTGGCGATGACCTCAGAAGGCCGGCCGGTTTCAGCGGCTCGAACGTCGGCCCCGAAGCCGACCGTGTTCTTCCCGATCCGGCTGGAGATGACACCTTCGAGGCCGGCAAACGCCCCACCGCAGATGAACAGCATGTTGGTCGTGTCGATCTGCAGGAACTCCTGATGCGGATGTTTGCGGCCGCCCTGCGGCGGAACAGACGCGACGGTGCCTTCGAGGATCTTCAGCAGCGCCTGCTGGACACCCTCGCCCGACACGTCACGAGTGATCGACGGGTTCTCCGCCTTGCGGGCGATCTTGTCGATCTCGTCGATGTAGATGATCCCGGTCTCAGCTCGCTTGATGTCGAAGTCGGCAGCCTGGATGAGCTTCAGCAAGATGTTCTCTACATCCTCACCGACATAGCCGGCCTCCGTCAGCGCAGTGGCGTCGGCAATGGCGAACGGCACATTGAGCAGCCGGGCAAGCGTCTGGGCCATGAGCGTCTTGCCGACGCCGGTAGGCCCTACGAGCAAGATGTTGGACTTCTGGAGCTCGACGTCGTCGTCCTTGGCGCGTTGGCCGGCACGGACCCGCTTGTAGTGGTTGTACACCGCGACGGACAACACCTTCTTGGCGCGGTCCTGGCCGACGACGTAGCTGTCGAGGAACTCGTAGATCTCGTGGGGTTTGGGGAGTTCGGCGAAGGAGACCTCTTCGGTCTCGGCCAGCTCTTCCTCGATGATCTCGTTGCAGAGATCGATGCATTCATCACAGATGTACACGCCGGGACCGGCGATCAACTTCTTGACCTGCTTCTGCGACTTGCCGCAGAAGCTGCACTTGAGGAGTTCGCTGCCTTCGTACTTCGCCAAAGTCCTGCTCCCTACCCGCCGACGGCCTCGAGTGTACGCCCAGCGAGCACTTCGTCCACCAACCCGTACTCCAACGCCTCAGAGGCGGTCATCCAGAAGTCGCGTTCCGTGTCGCCCTTGATCTCGTCGACATCCTTGCCGGTGTGACGACCGAGCAGCTCGTTGAGCTCAGTCTTGATGCGAATGATCTCTTTGGCATGAATCTCGATATCGGTCGCCTGACCCTCGAGACCTGAGATGTGCGGCTGGTGGATCATGATGCGCGAGTGCGGCAGCGCAAAACGCTTGCCGGGTTGACCCGCAGCGAGAAGTACCGCCGCTGCCGACGCTGCCTGGCCCATGCAGTAGGTGGCGATGTCCGGCTTCACGAACTGCATCGTGTCGTAGATCGCCATGAGCGAGGTCGTCGAACCGCCCGGCGAGTTGATGTAGAGGGCGATGTCCTTGTCCGGGTCCTCACCTTCGAGGTGCAGGAGCTGGGCCATGATCAGGTTGGCGACGCCGTCATCGATCGGCGTGCCCAGGAAGATGATGCGTTCTTTGAGCAGACGGCTGTAGATATCGAAGGCTCGCTCCCCGCGGGGAGTCTGCTCAACGACAGTGGGGACCAGGTAGCTCATCCAATTCCTCGGCTTTCGTGTGCGCCGTCACTCTTCTTCATCGGTACCGGCGTCGGATTCTTCAACAGTGTCGCCGGCGATCATCTCGTCTTCGCCGGCTTCCTCGGCCACCCCCGAGGCGTCTTCGGTGGATTCGTCTTCGTCGCTCGCCGGCGGGGACAGGTCGATAGCGTTCCCATCGGCATCGATGGGCGTCGCCGCGGCCAGCAGCCGATCGAGCGCCTTCCTGCGCAGGATATCACCGGTCAGGACCTGATCTTGACCGCTGGTTGCGAGGACCTGTCTCACGCTCTCCGTCGACTGATCCGTCTGCTGGGCAAGCGAATCGATCGCACTATCGATCTCTTCGTCGTCCACCTCGATGTTTTCCACCTTGGCGACACCTTCGAGCAGGATCCGAGTCCGAAGCGAACGCCCTGCGCCGTCACGCAGTTCGTCGACGAACGCTTGCTGATCCTGGCCGGTGATCCGCAGGTAGTTGGCGAGGTCGAGGCCCTGGTTCTCCAACGAGTGTTGGAGGTTGTGGAGCGTCGATTCCATCTCGCTCTCGACCAGCGCTTCCGGGAGTTCGACGTCGAGTTCGCCGGCGAGTTCTTCCATGAGCTTCTCCTGGAAGGCATTCGCTGCGTAGCTCAGCTTCATCGCCTTGAGGCTGGACTCGATCGCTCCGGTCAACTCGTCGACCGTGTCGAACTCTGAGACATCCGAAACCCACTCATCGGTGACCTCTGGCAGCTTCTTGGCACGCACCTCTTTCACCAGCACCTTGAGGGCGACCTCTTGCCCGCCGTGGTCCGAGAAACCGTCGGGCAGAACCGCCGGACCCTCTCGGATATCGCCGGCCGAGGCGCCCATGAGCAGCTCATCGAGGCCCGGGATGAAGCTCCGCGAGCCGATTTCGTAGAGCAGGTCGGAGGCGGAGGCGTCTTCGAGGATCTCTCCCTCGATCGAGGCGGTGATGTTGACCATGACGAAGTCGCCGTTGTCGCCGGCACGCGAGACGGTCTCGAGTTCGGCGAACTGCGTGCGGAACCGATCGATCTGAGCATCGAGCTCTTCCTGTTCGACGTCCGGCACGTCGACTGCGATCTTGCGGTCCTCATAGTCCGGGACCGAATCGACCGTCGGCCACATCGTGATTCGAACGTCGAGTTCGACGCTCCCGTCGGCTCCATCGCGGACGTCTTCGAGGCGTGGCGTCACCGCAGGCTTGAGCTCGTTCTCTTCGATGGCTTTGCCGATTGCATCCGGCAGCGCCTCGTCAATCGCCTCCTGACGCAAGGTGGCGGCACCCACCATTCGTTCAACCACCGTACGCGGCGCCTTCCCCGGGCGAAAGCCCTTGATCTTCAGCTGTTTCGACAGCTTCCGCGCAGCAGCGTTCTTGGCGTCCTCGAGTTCCACCTCGTCGAGATGAACCACGAGCATCTGCTCGAATGGACCGGCCTCGGTGACCTCGGTGTGCACGCCTGCTCCTTGTCGGTATCGGTGGTGGACGCGTCGAGACGACGGGTCCCCGGAAAGAATCCGGGGACCGAGCGTTCGATTGATGCCCTCAGGGCATCCGGGGTGGCCGACGGGATTTGAACCCGCGACCTCCTGGACCACAACCAGGCGCTCTAACCGAGCTGAGCTACGGCCACCATGTCATGTGTGCGGGAGGATCCTAGGGGACCTGTCGCAAGCGCCAGGAATCGACCGAGCGTGACTGCCCGGCGCTGCGCCCCCGGAAGGATTCGAACCCTCGGCCAAGAGCTTAGAAGGCTCCTGCTCTGTCCACTGAGCTACGGGGGCGGGCATCAGCGCCTTCGGCGCTGATGAGTACTGAGTAACGAGTAGTGAGTACAGAGACGGGCGACCGAGGCCGCAAGGGTGGAGTCTCGGTACTCAGTACTCTGTACTCAGTACTCCGCCGGCGAGGCCGGCGGTAAGAGCGGATGACGGGAATCGAACCCGCATAGCCAGCTTGGAAGGCTGGAGCTCTACCATTGAGCTACATCCGCATGCGCTCGGAAGGTTAGTTCTCCGGTGCCGAAGCGGGTTCCACCCCACCCTCGAAACCGGGATCGAGGAGTACTGAGTACCAAGTACTGAGTACAGCCAGGTGCTGAGTGGAGTTGCGCAGCAACTCCAACCTGTTTCGGCATTCGCCGAAACAGGCGTCGGGCTGGTCGGATTTGAACCGACGACCTCCTGCTCCCAAAGCAGGCGCGCTGCCAAGCTGCGCCACAGCCCGTGATGGGTCCATTGTTGCAGAACGCGACCTGGTCGCTGCGCAGCGGCTACTCACGACAGCGCTAACCTACGGCGCCGCACGCGGGTGTAGCTCAATGGTAGAGCTCCAGCCTTCCAAGCTGGCTATGCGAGTTCGATTCTCGTCACCCGCTCCGGTCCCGGTTGGACCGAGCTGCCCCCGTAGCTCAGTGGACAGAGCAGGAGCCTTCTAAGCTCTTGGCCGAGGGTTCGAATCCTTCCGGGGGC
>JASJAX010000160.1 GCA_030066755.1 Acidimicrobiia bacterium | reverse complement strand
GTTGTTGTTGTTGTTGTTGGTGTTGTTGTTGTGGTTGTTGTTGTTGTTGTGGTGGTGGTGGTGGTGGTGGTGGTGGGCATCGTGGTCGTCGTGGTGGTCGTCGTCGTTCCACCACCCGGTCCGGAGACGGTCAGGGTGAAGGTACCGAGACCGGATGGCGCCCACACGGCGATCGAGTAGGACGTTCCTGCGGTGAGATTCGTGACGACCGACTTCGGATTCTCGCCTCCGGTGCTGGACGCGATCCACGAGTTGTTCGCGGCGAGCCGCACGTCCATGTCCAGGTCGCCGCCGCCGGTCCAGGTGAGATCGAACGTCGCCGGGCCGGACGTGTCCGGGGTGTAGATGGCGTTCTGCCAACGAGGCCCCTCGACCGAACTCGAATCGGCGATGCCGGTCAGCAGCTCGATCGATCCACCGGGTGATCCGGTCGACGTCGTCGTCTGGCTCGTTGTCGTCGTCGCAGATGTGGTGGTCGTGGTGTCCTGCGTCGTGGTCGTGCCTCCGTCGCCGGCCTCAGCGTCGAGGGTGTAGGTGCCGAATCCGGATATGGCCCATACCGCGACCCGGTAGGTGACCCCTCCGGTGAGGTTGGTCGTCAGGACCTTCGGGTTGTCACCTCCAGTGTCCGATGCGACCCATGCGTTGTTGCTGGCCACCCGCACGTCGAGGCCGAGGTCGGCGTTGCCGGTCCACGAGAGCGTGAAGGTCACGTCGCCGCTGTCGGCTGGCGTGTAGTTCGTGAACGTCCAGCGGGGTCCCTGGACGGAGTCGTTGTCGACGACGCCAGAGAGGATCTCCACCGCAGCGAGGGGTGCGGGCGCAAGCACCGCTGCGGCGAGCAGCATGACGACGGCGGTGGTCAGCGTCACGATGCGTCGATACGCCGGACGCTGCACTCCCCATCCGGAGCCGGCGGTGCCGACAGACCAACGTCGTGGCGGCGAATCCGGGCGGTAGCTCACGTGTCGAACTCGATCGATGTCTTCCCTGAGCTGGGAGTACCGGCCTCCCACGGTGATCCCCTTCGTCCCGCAGCGCTGGTTCACCATACCGCGGTGGAGTTGAGTTTCGACACTGCTCCGCGCCGGGGCTACGCTGCGGGCCGCACATCTTCATACCTCGGCCCGAGACCGTCGGTGCACACGAACTGCTTCACAGTCCGTTGCCTAAAGCCCGCAAGGGCGCCGGCGCAGGTCACGCCTCCCAATGGGTTCCTGCGTGTCGCTCGGCCGGAACCCGTTTTGCATTTGCGGGTTCCCCAACCGGGGGATGCGGAGTGTGGAACGTGAACCGTAGGAGGAAGACCATGCCACGACCGGAGAAGGTCCAGGCAGTCGCCGAGATCAAGGAGCGCATCGAGAGCGCCAAGGCGGTATTCCTCGCCGAGTATGCCGGTCTCTCCGTGAAGGACCAGCAGACCCTTCGGCGCAGCTTGCGCGAAGGGGGAGCCGAGTTCAAGGTCGTCAAGATGACGCTGGCGCGTCGCGCGGCCAACGAACTCGAGCTCGAAGGAGTCGACGAACTCCTGCTGGGACCAACCGGACTGACGTTTGCCGATGGAGACCCCGTCACCGCGGCGAAGGCCCTGAAGGACTTCGCCAAGGACCACGAGGTGTTTGCCATCAAGGGCGGCTTGCTCGGTACTGACCTCCTCACCCCAGAACGGGTGAGCGAGCTGGCTGACATCGAGCCGCGCGAAGTGCTGCTCGCCAAGATCGCCGGGGCTGCCAAGGCGCCGTTGGCGAACATGGCCGGGCTCCTGGCGGCGATGCCGCGCAATCTCGCGTCGATGCTGCAGCAGCTCGTCGAGAAGAAGGAGTCGGGCGAGGTGCCTGCTCCCGCCGACGCTCCCGCCGCCGACGCTGCTGCGTCGGACGACGAAGCGCCGGCCGATGAGGAGGCAGCCGCCGATGCTGAGGCATCGGGCGACGACGCAGCACCGGAGGCGGACGACACCGCCGCCGATGCCGATGTCGCTGAGGAAACCGACGAGGAGTCCAAGGCTGACGCCGCCGACGACTCAGCCGACGACGACGCCACGGAGGCCGAAGCGTCGACCGATGACGCCGAAGCCGAAGCCAAAGCTTCGAGTGCCGATGCTGATGCGTCGGACGACGATGAAGATGATGAACCCACCGATGCCGAGGGCGACGACGCCGACGCATCGGAGGATGAGGAGGAATAACGATGGCCAAGATGACAACCGAGGACCTGCTCGAGGTCTTCGAGGAGATGTCGGTACTGGAGCTCTCCGAGTTCCTGAAGGCATTCGAAGAGAAGTTCGATGTGACCGCCGCGGCGCCGATGGCCGTCGCCGCCGTTGCGGCGCCGGGTGCCGGTGACGGTGCGGACGCCGAGGAAGAGAAGGACGAGTTCGACGTCGTGCTCTCCGCCATCGGCGACAAGAAGATCCAGGTGATCAAGGCCGTCCGTGAGCTGACGAGCCTGGGCCTCAAGGAGGCGAAGGACCTCGTCGACGGTGCCCCGGGCAACGTGCTCGAGGGTGTCGACAAGGACGCTGCCGAGGCCGCCAAGACCAAGCTCGAAGAAGCTGGCGCCAGCGTGGAGCTGAAATAGCGGCCTTCGGCCGCAGTACTGAGTACCGAGTACTGAGTACAGAGACAAGGGGAGGGTTCCGCAACGGGGCCCTCCCTTTGCTATGGGACCTGCGACTTCGGGCTCGGAACTTGCGCGTCTCTGCGGGGTCCTAGTCTCGGATCACGGACAGAGGGGTCGACGAGATGCGTTTGCGAGGTGTTCGGCGGTCACGGAACGTCGACGACCGGAGAGGGCGGGCTGCTCCGGTTGCTGCCGGAGTCGGCGGGCTCGGGATCATCGGCGTGTTGCTCGCGTTGCTCCTCGGAGGCGGCGACGGAGGATTCAGTGACATCGCCGACCAGCTCCAGGGACTTGGTGGTCCACCACCGACTCAAGCCGCCCAGGAGCTGTCCGCAGAGGATCGGGCCGCCGGTGACTTCATCGCCGCCGTTCTCGGAACTACCGAAGAGTTCTGGGGTGACGTGTTTGCGTCCGCCGGTCAGGACTACCCCGAACCGATCCTCGTGCTGTTTACGAGAGCTACCCAGTCGGCATGTGGGGGAGCGCGCGCCGAGGTCGGTCCGCACTACTGCCCGCTCGACCGGACCATCTACATGGATCGGGCCTTCTTCGATGAGCTACAGCGTCGGTTCGGAGCCAGTAGCGGAGACTTCGCCGAGGCATACGTCGTGGCGCACGAGGTCGGTCACCACGTCCAGAACGTCCTCGACATCATGGGTGAGGTGCGGGGCCTGCAGCAACAGAACCCGGGTGACGCCAACGAGCTGTCCGTTCGGCTCGAACTCCAGGCCGACTGTTTCGCCGGCGCTTGGGCGGCTGCCGTCTTCGAACGTGGGTTGCTCGAGCGAGGCGACATCGAAGAAGCGCTGTCGGCGGCCTCGGCCGTAGGTGACGATCGGATCCAGGAAGCCATCCAGGGCCGAGTCAACCCCGAATCCTTCACCCACGGGACATCCGAGCAGCGGGTGAACTGGTTCTCCCAGGGCTACGACACCGGCGACCCGAACACCTGTGACACGTTCTCGGGAGGAATCTGAGGCCCTTTGGGAGTACTGAGTAACGAGTACTGAGCACTGAGTACTCACGACGACCCTTCGGGCGAGTTGCGCTCGATCGGCAGCGGTTCGGACACCTGGTCGACGCGTCGGGGTGTCGTCGGTCGCTGGTAGTTGTAGGTAGCTGCCTCGCTAGTGAATTCGACCCGGACCGTCTTCCAGGTGAGCTGCCAGAGGTCGGGCGGGAGTACCACTTGGAGGTCATCGGCAACGACCACGAGTGCCGAATCGGTGTCGATTCGGACCATCGTCTCCCACTTCTTCTCCGCCGTGGATGTCTCCGCCAGGACCGGCCCGGTTGTGTCGTCGGCATGCAGACGCACCGGCACCAGCCCTTCCGACTCGAGACCGCGGAGGTTCACCACGACCTTCACTGCAGCCGTCTCGGCGATATCCCAGAGGGGTACTTCGAAGAACCAACGCTCGGTGGACCAGCAGGTCTTGCCCTTGGCGTTCTCGAAGCAGGTCCGGCCGCCGCCGGTTGGTTCGACGCGCCGAGTCAGTTCGATGCCGCCCGGCTGGACCCGCACCACGAGCCGCCCGCTACTCCGATCTTCCCAGAAGTGCCGTGGGATCGACACCGCATGGCGTCCTGCGATGAGGACGTCCAAGCCGTCTGCACTGTGGACATCGATCTCGGCGTTCCTGGCGGGCAAGCTCAGCAGTTGCTCGTAGACGACCTCCGGCTCTTCCTCCGGGGATGCCGTTCGCAACTCGAGAGCAGCGTCAGGATCGGCGGCCGCCGGGTTCGGGCTGATGACCACCCGAATCCGTAGCGGCTCCGCCGGTCCGTCGATGTTTTCGGCAGGTTCGTCCACTTCGTCATTGGATCCTCCGCTGCACCCTGCGATCAATAATGCGAAGACGACTGCGATTGCGCATCGCCAGTCTGGCTTCATCACGACCCCTCCAGGAACTCAACGGTCTCGACCGCACTCACCATGGCACGCAGACGAGGAAAGCCAAGCACAGGCTTGCCACTCTCGCGATCACTCACGAGGGGTCTATGCACGACCACCGGGGGGTGGACTGACGGGATGCTGGTCGTCATCGAGGTCGATGCTTGCACTCCTCGTGCTGACAGGAGCGCGGTGGACGACGCTTGGTGCCTCGCCGATACCGTTCACGACTTCGACGGTGAGTTCGGTGTCGTCCCGGCCCGTTGCCACGGCTGCGTCGACGGACAGTCTGAGCTCGTACTGCCAGCTGGCGGTCGCAATGGTGGGCGACGGACCTGCCGGTTCGTCGGCGCCGCAAGCCGTCGTCGTGAGCACAACCAGCAGTCCGGTGATCCAGAGCCGTGAGTTCACAGGACCCCCCGATCGTCCATGCCAACGTATCGATGGAGCGGCGAGGAGTCCAAGCTCGCTCGCACGATTGGAGAGGCCCACGTGGTCCGGGGAGGTCCTGGAGTGTGGTGAGCCCTCTGTACTCAGTACTCGGTACTCAGTACTCCGGGCCGGCGGAGCCGGCCCGGCGAATGACCCTTGACCCGCGACACGGGCTGTCGTATATTCGCGGCCAACAGTTGAAGACGTTTTCGCGACTCTCACTTGGCAGAGCCGGGATAGCTACGTGCTATCCTGGTTTTTCGCACGTCTGAAACCGTCGCTCACACTGTCCATTCCGCCCGCTCGATCTCGATCCCACGCACTGTCCACGCTCGCTCTCGCCCACCAGGAGGACTGCTGTTGTCTCCTACGCGTGCCCCACGGCTCTCGTTCGCCAAGATCCCCGAGGTTCAGCCTCTTCCCGACCTGCTCTCGGTCCAGCATGAATCGTTCGGCTGGTTCCTCGAAAGTGGTCTGAAGCAGATCTTCTCCGAAGTCTCGCCAATCGAAGACTTCACGGGGAACCTCGCCCTCGAACTCACCGAACATCGTTTCGGCGATCCTCCGCTCAGCATCGAAGAAGCGAAGGAACAGGATGCCAACTACTCGAAGCCGCTGTTCGTCACGGCGCGCTTCCTGAACCGCGAGACGGGAGAGATCAAGGAGCAGCAGGTCTTCCTCGGCGACTTCCCGATGATGACGCCCAACGGCACGTTCATCATCAACGGCACCGAGCGCGTGGTGGTGAGCCAGCTCGTGCGGTCGCCGGGCGTCTATTTCGACCAGACCCGAGACAAGACTGCGATCGACAAGGACGTGTTCGCAGCGAAGGTCATCCCGGGTCGTGGTGCCTGGCTCGAGTTCGATATCGACAAGAAGGACACCGTTGGTGTGCGGGTCGATCGCAAGCGCCGCCAGTACGTCACAACGTTCCTCCGTGCGCTCGGGTTCGCCGAGAGCGACGAGGACATCCTCGCGCTGTTCGACGGGGCCGAGGTGATCCAGAACACGCTCGAGAAGGACACGACGACGTCACGTGACGATGCGCTGCTCGATCTGTATCGCAAGCTGCGTCCTGGCGAGCTCACCACCGTCGAGTCCGCTCGCGGGCTCATCAACACGCTGTTCTACAACGCCAAGCGCTACGACCTGACTCGGGTCGGTCGCTACAAGCTGGACGGCAAGTTCGGCCGCAAGCCGATCGGGCTCGAGGACTACGTAGCAGATGAGCACGGTCTGCTCAGCCACGACGACATGCTCGAGACCATCAAGTACCTCGTGCACCTGCACGCCGGGACCGAGGGTTTCCGCACCGACGACATCGACAACTTCGCCAACCGCCGCGTGCGGACGGTCGGCGAGTTGATCCAGAATCAGATCCGCGTCGGTCTGAGCCGGCTCGAGCGTGTGGTTCGGGAGCGGATGACGACGCAGGATCCGGAGGCGATCACGCCGCAGAGCCTGATCAACATCCGTCCGGTCGTGGCCTCCATCAAGGAGTTCTTCGGGACGTC
>JASJAX010000159.1 GCA_030066755.1 Acidimicrobiia bacterium | reverse complement strand
GGGCGTGACAGAGCTCGTAGTCGGCGGTCGGATCCCCGCCCGCCGTCCACACGACGGTGTCCTCGGACACCCAGAAGGCACGTTGCTCATCGATGTCACCCGGCGCCGCGCCGGGACCGACGATCGGCAGCACATAGTGGGGCTCTTCCGGCGTCGACGGATCGGGCCCCTCGAGTTGCCAGACCTCGTAGCCCCACGGATCGAAAGTCAGGAACTGGTCGGGACCCGGGTCCTTGTCGTCGCCGCGGTGGATGATGTACGCCAGCTGGGGGGCGCCGTCGACGATCTCGACCTCGAAGACCGGGCCGAACACGTCGACCTCGGTCCACCGCACCGGGTCGGTCCATGCCGGGTTGGGATTGAGCGCTCCCTCCCACACATGTAGACCCCAGAAGTCGTTGAAGTCCGGACTGGAGTTGTCGCCGTAGTCGCCGTCGGCGCGGTGATAGTGAATCGTCGCCACGTCCTCGGCGGCACCACGCGACGGGTAGATCGCTTCATCGCCCGACTGCTTCCACACCGTGGGGATGTCGGCCGGAATGAAGCTCTCGTCTGGTCCCGGATCCTTCACGTCGCCGCGGTGGATGATGAAGTTCACCGGTTGCGACGAGTCGACGATGGCAATGTCCCAGAAGGCTCCGTAGTCGTCGATTCCGGTCGGTGCCTTCGGCGACGTCCAGTCCGTGCCTTCGGTTGGGTCGATTGCGTCGCCCCACAGGTGGAGACCCCAGTAAGTGTTGAAATCAGGGCTCGGTGTGCCGTAGTCGCCGTCGTCACGGTGATAGTGGATCGTCACGAACCCCTGGGCGTCGGCCTGGGTCGTGTAGATGGTCTCGTCGCCCTGGTTGATCCAGATCTCTGGGTTGACGTCGGCGTCGAAGGAGCGGTCGGGGTCGGTGTCCTTCGTGTCGCCCTGATGGACGATGAAGTTGACCGCGCTGCCGGTCCCGCCACGGCGGATCCAGGCGAAACGTCCGAACTCGTCCTCGCCGAGGAACGGCTTGGGGGCGGTCCACTCGGTCACCTCAGCAGGATCGATGGCGTCGCCCCACAGGTGCAGACCCCAGAAGTCGTTGAAGTCGCCCGTGGTGTGATCGCCGTAGTCTCCGGCGGGACGGTTGTAGTGAATGACGGCGTAGTCGAAGGCGCCCCCGACGACCGGTGGCTCCTCTTCGCCGACGGTCACCTGGACCTTTGCAGACGAGATGGCGCCGGACATGTTGTCGGCGATCGCCTTGAACGACAGCACCGCGCCGGCCGGATGATCGGAGACGTCGTAGAACACGCGGTACGGGGCGTTGTCATCGGTCCCGACCGGCTCGTACGGGCTGCCGTCGACCGAGACGGCAAACGTCACCTCGGCGTAGGCGCCCGATGAGAGCGAGGCGACGACCTCGGTGCGGCCGAGCACCTCAGCCCCTTCGGTTGGGGTGTCGATCGTGACCACCGGGGCCACGGCGGGCACCGCAACCACGGCGTCGGCTTGGTACACCTTGACGCCGAGCGCCGGGACGTCGACCGTCACGTTGCCGGAGGCATCGCTGGCAAGTGCTGCTCCGCCGCCGGGGTAGATCTCCGTGAACGATGTGTTGGGTGAGCCCGTTGCGAACGCCGCAGTGTCGGCGGCCTCCGAGTTGTTCAGCGCAACGACGTATTCGACCTTCTCGGTCCGTTCGATCCGGCTGAAGGCGTAGATGCCGGCCGAAGACTCGCTGTAGCGATGCAGCTGAGCACCGTGCGTCAGTGCAGGATGAGCGTCGAGCAGCCCGGCGTACGCGCTGAGCGTCATGTACAACGGGTGGCTTGCGTCGAAGTTGCTGTCCGCGGTCGTAGCGGTGGTGCCGATCAGATCGTCGTCGTTGTACGTGGCAACCAGGCTCGGCATCATGTCCTGCCGGGCGTCCTGGTCGCCGCCGTCGCCGACGAACCCCTGTTCATCGCCGTAGTAGACGACCGGCATGCCACGCCCGAAGTACATGAGCGCGTGGGCAAGCTCACTGCGGGCGAGGCGCTCGGCGTCGGCTGCTCCCGGGTTGTCCTGGTCGATGAAGAGACCGATGCGACCGATGTCGTGGTTGCCCAGGAACAGCGGCTGGCTGTATGCGTTGCTGTCTGCGTCGGTGTAGTAGTCGTCGGCCTCGTAGAAGCCACGCAGGTTGTCGGTCGCCCCGCTCTGTGAGGCGAAGGCCCGGGCAGTCCCTTGGAATGCGAAGTCCAGCGTGGCGTCGAGCGGCAGCTCGGTGCTGAAGCGGCTGAGGGACTGGACGTCGTAGTCGAAGACCTCACCGAAGAAGAAGAAGTCGCTCTTGCCGAGCGAAGTGGCATGTGCGCGCAGTTCAGGCCCGAACGCTTCCCAGAACTCGTCGTTGACGTGTTTGACGGTGTCGATGCGGAACCCATCGACGTTGAAGTCCGTCACCATGTCCTTGAAGATCTGGATCAACCCGGCCTGCACTTCGGGCTTCTCGGTCCACAGATCGTCGAGACCGAAGAAGTCGCCGTAGAGCGAGTTCTCGCCGCTGAAGGTGCTGTTACCCCGGTTGTGATAGTTGGTCGGGTCGTCGAGGAAGTCCGGGTACTTCGCGGTCTCATCGGCGGCGGATGCGAAGGTCGGCGTGTACGGGAACGTCACGGCTTCGTCGACGGGCGGGAACGTCCCGGTGCCGGCGTAGTCGGCGTCGTCGAACGGTGTGCCCGTGGCATCGAGGTACGGAGCGTCCGCCTTCGAGATGTACGCCGGTTCGTGGCCCTCGACGTAGGTGATGAGGTCACCGGTGTGGTTGGCGACGATGTCGAAGAACACATCGATTCCGAGCGCATGGGCGGCGGTGACGAAGCTCGTCATCTCGGCGTTGGTGCCGAAGTGAGGGTCGATCGTCGAGTAGTCGATTTGCCAGTAGCCGTGGTAGCCGGCATGGCTGCCGCCGATCGAGCCATCGCCCTGGATCCATTGGTTCTTGAACTGCGGTGTCAGCCATATGGCCGTCACGCCGAGGCCATCGAGGTAGGGGAGCCGGGCCTGCAGGCCGGCGAGGTCGCCGCCGTGGTAGTAGCCCTTGTTGGTGGGCAGGAAGCCGTCGATGAGTGGGTCATCCGGCGAGTTTCCGCCGGTGTCGTTACCTGGGTCGCCGTTGTCGAAGCGATCCGGCATCACGAAGTAGAAGACGTTGTCGCCGGCATCGACTCGGACCGGCTCACGCACGAGCAGCTCATCGCCGGGCTCGGACGAGCCTGCCGTGACGATCTCTACGGAGTTGTCCAACGCGTCGTAGCGGAACGTCACCGGGCTGCCGTCTGCAGCGACGGTGAACGCGAGGTTGCTTGCGGGGTAAGAGGTGTCCCACATCTCGTCGAGGGCGACCTTGGCCTGGTAGTCGCCGGCGGGGATGTCGGTCGTGGCGAACTCGTAGACATCGTCGCCGTCGGGATCCTGCATCCAGGATTTGAGGCAGTCGGGTTGCCAGTCGCCGGGGCAGCTGAGTTCGTCTTGGAAGTCGCCCACCGCGGTGGCGATGACGGAGTTGACGTTGTCGGTCACCCAGTGGGTCACGTGGTCGTAATAGAACTTCACGTCCGTGGACGCACTCAGTGAGAGGGGGATGTTGTCCCCACCGGCGACTCCACCAGCGCCGTAGTTCTCGTCCCATGCGTCGTCGAGGGCGGCCTTGTATTCGTAGTCGCCGGCCGGAATCGTGAAGGTGCCTTGCCAGAGGCCGTCGGCGGCGTCATAGCCCAGTTCGGTTGCCGCGCAGTCCGGTTGCCAATCGCCCGGGCATCCGAGTTCGTCCTGCAATGACCCGGCAATCGCGACGGTCGGCAGCGGGGTTGCCGGTGCGGTTGTGATCGCCACGTCGTTCGTCGCTCCGTCGTACGTGAAGGTAACGATCTCATCCGTACCGACGGTGAAGGGGAGGTTGCTTGCGGGGTAGGAGGTGTCCCACGTCTCGTCGAGGGCGACCTTGGCCTCGTAGTCGCCGGCGGGGATGTCGGTCGTGGCGAACTCGTAGACATCGTCGCCGTCGGGGTCCTGGAGCCAGGACCGCAGGCAATCCGGTTGCCAGTCGCCGGGGCAGCCGAGCTCGCTCTGGAAGTCGCCAACGGCGGTGGCGATGACGGAGTTGACGTTGTCGGTGATCCAGTGGGTCTCGTGGTCGTAGTAGAACTTCACGTCGCCACCGGGTGCGGTGAGCCCGATGTTGGCTCCGTCCTGTACCGCGCCCGCGCCGTAGTTCTCGTCCCATGAATCGTTCAGGGCGGCCTTGTATTCGTAGCCGCCTGCCGGTAGCGAGAACGTCGCTTGCCACTTCTCGTCGTCGGCGTCGAAGACGAGCTCGCTCGTGGCGCACTCGGGCTGCCAATCGCCGGGGCACCCCAGTTCATCCTGCAGCGAACCAGCGATAGCGACTCCGGCAGGTGCCGGCGTGTGATCAGCGCCGGCGGGAAGGGTCGTCAGCAGCGGTACCAGCAAGAAGAGAGCCAGAACTGCGGAGCGACCTCGGACAGCAGAGCGACCTGTACGTGCCAACGGATTCCCCTTTCCTAAACCCCAGAACCCATCTACGCGCCTCCTCAGGGTACCGATCGCGCACGTCGGTAGCGAGGCGACCACATAGCGTGAGGGGGGAGGCGCACGGCCTCCCCCCTCACATCGTCGATGCTTCGGCCTAGAGGCCGGCGGTGAGCTCCAACGCTTGCTGGAAGTCAGCCTTGATGTCCTCGATGTGCTCGATCCCAACGGCCACTCGCACGAGGTCGGGAGTCACGCCGGCCGCAGCCTGTTCGTCCTCGGCGAGCTGCTGGTGGGTCGTCGACGCCGGATGGATCACCAAGGTCTTGGCGTCGCCGACATTCGCCAGGTGACTCGCCAGCTGCAGGGTGTCGATGAACTTCCTCCCGGCGTCATAACCGCCGCGCACACCGAAGCTCAGCACGGCGCCGAACCCGTTCGTCAAGTACCGCTTAGCGTTCTCATGCGACGGGTGCTTCTCGAGCCCCGGGTAGTTCACCCAGGCCACCTGCGGCTGCTGATCCAGCCACTTGGCCAACTCGAGGGCGTTGTCGACGTGGCGCTGCACCCGCAACGACAGCGTCTCCAGCCCTTGCAGGAATAGGAAGCTGTTGAATGGGGCCTGAGCGGCGCCGAAGTCACGGAGACCCTCGACCCGGGCTCGGATGGCAAATGCGATGTTGCCGAACGGCCCGTCCGGCCCGAACACCTCAGCGAAGTTCAGCCCGTGGTAGCCGGGCGCCGGTTCGGTGAAGAGCGGGAACTTGCCGTTGCGCCAATCGAACCTACCGGAGTCCACGATCACGCCTCCGATGGAGGTCCCGTGTCCGCCGATCCACTTGGTCGCAGAGGCGACGACGATGTCGGCCCCGTGGTCGATCGGTCGCACCAGATAGCCGGCGGCGCCGAAGGTGTTGTCCACGATCAGGGGAATGCCGGCGTTGTGGGCGACCTCAGCCAGGGCTTCGAAATCGGGCACGTTGTAGCGCGGGTTCCCGATCGCCTCGACGTAGACCGCCTTCGTGTTCTCGTCGATGGCGGCTGCGATGTCCGCCGGGTCGTCCCCCTCGACGATGGTGACGTCGATTCCGAGGCGGGGGAGCGCCACCTTGAACTGGTTGTACGTCCCGCCGTAGAGGTAGCTCGTGGAGACGATGTTGTCGCCCGCCTGGGCGAGGGTCGTCAATGCGAGGAGCTGGGCCGCCTGGCCGGACGATGTGGCAACGGCGGCGGCTCCGCCTTCGAGGGCCGCAATGCGCTTCTCGAATACGTCGGTCGTCGGGTTCATGATCCGCGTATAGATGTTCCCGAACTCCTGGAGCCCGAACAGACGGGCGGCATGATCGGAATCGTCGAAGACATACGACGTGGTCTGGTAGATCGGGACGGCACGCGACTTGGTCGTGCCCTCCACCTCCTGCCCGGCATGGAGCTGGAGCGTCTCAAATCGGTAGTTGGTTTCGGTCATGCGAGATCCTCTCGTGTGGTTGGCCGCCCGTCGAGTGGGCGGAGGGAATCGCCGGCTCCCCGTGCACTCTGCGGTGCGGTCAGGGGAGAGCGGGCGTAACGCCGGTGTGTCCCTCTCGGGTGGTGGCGTTCAGGAGCGCAGTGCCGGTGCGCTCGGGCGGGCCACCCGAGAGCTCGTCATGCACATGCACATGTGCCCGTGGCACACGAAGGAACCGTTGAGGGCGCGTGGCGCCCCCGGTAGGTGGGGTGTCTTCAACAACTCCATGGCTCTCCCTCTCTCGCTTTGACGCGCTCGGTGTGAGCGCCGCGAGCGGAAGTTCCGCCGTTGGCTGTCTCATCGATCAGGCATTGGCACCGCTCGGGTCGGTTGCCGCGGTTTCGCAGGGCCTGTCCCTCCACCGCTCTTGATGAGCGCGTTGTTGTGGAGCGGGACTATGTCACAGCCGTGCAGGCCCGTCAAGGGATTTGCGGGCTGGGCGAGGCAAAACTGGTCGGCGCCGAACTGCACCGATGTAT
>JASJAX010000158.1 GCA_030066755.1 Acidimicrobiia bacterium | reverse complement strand
TTCACCTTCCGTCCGTCGGACCCGGTCCTCGAGCTCGTCGAGCGAGAGTTCGGGGTGCGTTCATGACCTCGCGCATCGGACCCGAGCGAGACCACGAGTTGTTCCGGGAGCATCGCATCGCTCTCGGTGCCGCTGCGGTCTTCTCGGTGGTTGCCGCGGTGATCTTCATCATGCTGGCGAACGACACCTCGGCAGCTTGGGTCCAACGAGTGGATGACGCGGTGCGCGATGCGGCCCAGGCCAGCCAGTCGGGCCCGCTCACCGTTGCGGCCAACATCCTCAACGTCCTCGGGGCTTGGTACGTCACGTGGCCGCTCAGGCTCATCGTCGCCGGCTGGCTCTGGCTACGGCGCCGATGGGAGGCCCTCTGGGTGTGGTTGATCGCGATGGCGATCTACGAGCCGATCGTCGGCATCCTCAAGGAGCTCTACGGCCGAGACCGACCTCCGGATCCGGCGGTCGGGGTCACCGGGCTCTCCTTCCCGTCGGGTCATGCCGTCGTCGGCGCAGCGGTCGCGATCGGGCTGGTGATGGTCATCGTTCCCGCCGGTCCGCGGCAGCGGTTCTACGAAGTGCTCGCCGGCGGCTTCGCCTTTCTCATGGCTGCGAGCCGGGTCTACCTGGATGCTCACTGGCTTTCCGACGTGGTCGCAGGAACGGCCCTGGGCGGCGCCATCATGATCGGGGTCGGGGCCGTGATCCACGAGGTAAACGATCGGCTGCACGAAGCACCCGACGCCTCGAGCGGCTAGCCGGCTTCGAGGGCCAGACGTTCCGCCTCGGTCATACGCCAGGACCGATTGCGTCGCCAGAACGTGTAGGCGATGGCCCCGAATGGAATCGGCATGAAGAAGGTGATGGCACGGAAGAGCAGCACCGCCGCAACGATGTTGGCTTCGGACACCGCCGACAGGCCGATCGTCAGCGCAGCCGTGTACCCCAGCTCGACGACGCCCAGACCACCCGGCGTGATCGGTATCGCGGAGATCAGCCGCACGAACGCAAACGCTGCAAAGACCTGAATCATGCTCACCGGGGTATCGCCGGGTACGACGTTGCGGATGGTGAGCCACAACACCGCAAAGAGCGAGAAGTGGCTGATTGCCGTCGCCACTGTCAGCGCCAACCAACGCGTCCGCAGCAAGCCGATCGTCTCCTCGCGGAACGCGGCGGCCGACGCTCCCCAATCGCCAACCGGGTCCCTGCGAAGCAACCCTCGGAGACGGCTCACGACTGCGCCGAGTCGGGTGCCGACCGCTCGGGCGAGCCGATCACTCTTGAGCACCAAGCAAAACCCGACGACGGCGCCCGCGAGCACCGCGATGCCGACAACGGCCGCAGTGATGCGCGCCGGGGTCAGGTCACCGGAGAGCGCCAGGAGGGCCAGCGCGGCAACCGGGAACCCGAGCTTGGCGAAGTTGTTCCAGATACCGGACACGAGCGCCGAGAGCGCGATCTCAGCCTTTCCGAAACCCCACGAGGTGTACATGGCATACGTCACCCCGACGCCGATGGCGCCTCCTCCGGGCAGGGTGTTGGCGACCGCGGTCGAAGCCTGGTTCACCACGGCCGCCTGTCGGTACTTCAGCCCGGGCAGAACGGCGACCATCACGAACCAGTAGGTGACGATGTTCCAGACGCCGGCCATGACGAGCCCGAAGAGCTCGAGCCCGGTCATGTCACGAATCGTTGCCCAAACGTCCGAGTAGCTGGCAAAGCGGGGGAGTACGCCGATGAAGATGCCGACCACGATGCCGATCGAGATCAACGCCTGTACGACGCGCTTCCACGTCGCCTTCCCGCTGGTTGCTTTCTCAGTCATCGGTGGTTTCCCAAGCTAATCCGAACGGCGGGGATCGTGCGATTCGCCGGCCTCAGGAGCCCTGCGATGTGGGCCGCACCGGAAGTGTCGCCCGGACGACACAAACCAGGAACAGCAGCGACCGCCGGTGTGTTGGGCCTTCCAGGAGGTCACCGATGGACGTCGCAGAACATCAGCATTTCGCGTGGTTGGCGAGATCATTCGGCCGCACGGATTACCTGCCGCTTGCGCCCGAAGACCTGGCTGCGCTCTCGACGGCCGGCGAGTACGTCGACAAGTATCCGGGGACCCACCTCTTCAAGGAAGGCAGCGACGCAACTGCGGCATACGTCGTTCAGCGGGGCCAGGTGGAGTTGTACCGAACACGTGCTGGAGGTCGCCGAGTAGTGGCCAGAGTCGGTGAAGGGGCGACGATCGGCGACATCGCCATGTTCCAGGGTCAGCCGTACATCTCGTCGGCGCGGGCCATCGGCCACGTCACCGCGTTCCGCCTCGATCGGAGTCGGCTCCTGCCGGTCCTGATGGAGCATCCGAGGATCGCCATGCGCTGGCTCGTCGCCAGTCTCGCGCAACTCGAGGCGACTCAACGACGCGTGCTCCGTCTCATGCATCGGACGGTCCGCGAACAGGTTGCCGAGATGCTCTTGGAGGAAAGCGACTCGTACGGCGAGGTGCACCTGAGCCAGAGCAGTCTCGCAACACTGCTCGGGGCAAGCCGCCAGTCGGTGAACGAAGCGCTCAGTGAGTTGCGACGTGCGGGCGTCGCCGAGACCGGGTACCGCGTCATGCGGGTCACCGATCGCGACGCTCTGGCCGCACTGGCCGGCCGCGAAGTCGTGTGACCTGGCCGGTCGTGTGCGAATCGTGGCCCCGCCGCTCGCTCACACTGTGTCGACTATCCGACAGTGTGTTCGGCAGCGTTGACCGACGCTCGTTGGCAACGTCATGAATCCTCGTTCTTCGCGTCGAATGAGCCTCATCGCGGCGGTTGCGACCGTGGCGCTCGTCGTGTCCGCGTGCGGCGACACGGGTTCGACAACCGACGATGCCACCACCACATCCAGGTCGACCCCTACCTCTGGAGACGGAACCGTGACCCCAAATGACGGTCCTCGAGCCGCCGTCGGTGTCCTCCCGGAGGGCCCATCGGCGCTCCAAGACATGAACCATCCGGACTTCCCGCCGCCCCTCGTCGACCCGGCAGAGATCATCTCCGGAGGGCCCCCTCCGGACGGGATTCCCCCGATTGATGATCCGGTCTTCCTTTCGGTGATCGACCACCTCGACTTGCTTCCAGCGGATGAGCCCGTCGTCGCGGTCGAGATCGATGGCGACGCCCGAGCCTATCCGGTGCGCATCATGATCTGGCACGAGATCGTGAATGACACCGTGGGTGGCGTGCCGGTCTCGGTGACGTACTGCCCCCTCTGCAACTCGGCGGTCAGCTACGTCCGCACGATCGACGGCGTCGAAACCACGTTCGGCACCTCAGGTCGGCTCTTCGCCTCAGCCCTCGTGATGTACGACCGAGCCACCGAGTCGCTGTGGACCCACTTCGACGGAACCGCCGTCGTTGGCCTGCTTGCCGGCACGGAGCTCGATGTGGTTGCCTCGCCGCTCATGTCCTGGGACGCCTTTCGATCGGCATATCCTGATGGACGGGTGCTGGATGAGACCGAGACCGGCTTCAGCCGCAGGTACGGAGTCAACCCCTACGTCGGGTACGACGATCCCGACCGTTCGCCATTCCTCTTCCGAGGCGACGTCGACTCCAGGCAACGGGCGATGCAACGAGTCATCGGCATCGAACGTAACAAGGCAACGACCGCCGTCAGCCTCGATGTCGTTGCCGGGACCGGACCGACGACAACCGCGGTCGAAGTCGAGGGTGACGAGTTGGTGATCCTGTGGGAGCCGGGGCAGTCAACGGCGCTGGAGGCCAGAGAAATCGATGGTGGCCGCGACGTGGGGACGACCGGGGTATTCAGTCCGGTCGTCGACGGGCGTCGGCTCACCTTCGGCGTGAGCGGCGACAGCTTCGTCGATGACGAGACCGGCTCGATCTGGAACGTTGCTGGCGTCGCAACTGGTGGATCACTCGCCGGCAGCGCGCTCCAACGGGTTCCGCATCTCGATACCTTCTGGTTTGCCTGGTCGACCTACCAGCCCGGGACGACGTTGATCGACGGATCGAGCTGACCGTCACTCGCCGGCGGCATCACCCTTGGCAATGAGGTAGCCGCGGGCTCGTTCTGCCATTGGGTATCGATTCACGATCTCCCAGAATGCTGGGCCGTGGTCGGCTTCGACGAGGTGTGCCAGCTCGTGCACGATCACGTAGTCGAGCACCCATCCGGGGAATGCGGCGACTCGCGCCGAGATCCGGACCGCTCCCGTGTCGATCGTGCACGATCCCCAGATCGTCCGCTGCCGGTTCGACCAGGTGATCGACGACGGGCGGGGGAGACCGAATCGGGTGGCGAGTTTCCCCGCTCGTCCCTCGAGGTCGATGGTGCCGGGATCGGCTTCGGGCTCGAAGCGGACGCGCATCCGCTCGACCCAATGCGCCTCTTCTTCTTCCGTCAGGTGATCGGGGATGGCGATCCGGAGGACACCGTCGACGAGTTGCGCCTGGACGGTCTTGCGACGACGTGTGCTGCGGACGACTTCGATCTTCATGGCTGCGGCAGGCTAGTGCGCTTTCGGACCCATTCATGTCGGTCCCGATCGATAGTGTGAGATTTCGCGAGGACGAACTACACCGATGTGATTCGGCTGGTCAGAGCGACTTGACACGGGGGGTACGTTGATGATGGAAGGCACACTCACTCGAGGGCCATCGAGCGGTAGGGGAGGCACATCAGTGGCGTGGATCTGGAGCGACGAACTTGCGGAAGCGGCCGAGTCGGCCGGATTGGAGCACCGTGAGATCGCCGCCTGGAGACGCCGACCGGTGGCATTTGCGCTCCGCTCCGACGAACGTCCCGAGTCGCTCGCTCGTGAGATGTTGGGACTTCCCGTCCCCGACGGACTGACCGAGTCGACCGTCGACCGCCGAGACGATTCGGTGAGGTGCAACTGCGGAGCCGATGAGGTCCTCGATCGTGCAGCAGTCGAGCGGTAGCATTCCGTCACTGTGACGTATTCACCCAAGCGGACAACGGCATCATGCGAGTGGTGCGGCGAGCGATTCGCCGTTCGATCGGGGCCGGGGCGCAAACCGAAGTACTGCCGACCGAGCCATCGGCAACGTGCCTACGAGGCGCGCCGCCTGGCGAACGATCGCGGCATCGGGCCGGATGAAGTCCTGATCGCCCGTCGCACCTGGGAACATCTGCGCGATGCGCTCTACCGCCTCGAAGCTGCATCCGAGGATGTGGCGATGGACCTGCTCCAAGGCAAACCCACCAAGGCCGAGTACGTGAACGCGCTCGGACACCTGAGCGCCGCCGTCCGAGAGTTGCAGGACGTCGCGGTCGAACCCATCGCCATCGCCGACTGACGTATGCCCATATTTACGTCACTGTGACGTATTGGCTTCGGGTGACGAGCGCGGCGGGAGGGGGTCGTTCCGCTGTAAGTCGGGCCCGATCTAGCCGAACAGCTCGAACAAGATCATTGAGGCGCCGGCGACCACCGCACACGAGCCGAGAAGTCGGAGGAGGAAGCTGGAAGAGGCAAGGCGGTCTGCACCGGACCGCCCGAATGGTTCCGGCCACAGCCGTGCGGCCCAATGTACGGCGGGCAATGCCCGAACCGACAGCAGCACCCCGGCCACGACGAACAGCCCTCCGACGACATAGTTCATCATTCGAGTCCCGCGTTCCTTGCTCCGCTCGACCATCGCACAGTGCGGGGCCATTCGCTAGGGGCTGTGGCCATGGCCTTTCGATTCGTTGCCTGATGCGCCCATAATCCACGTTATGTAAAGTTATACTGAGAGTTCCGGATGCCGGTTGGTCCCCCCGCTCTTCGGGAGCGCTACGGGTTGCGGAGGATCTTCTCCATGGCCTTACCCCTCGCCAACTCGTCCACGAGCTTGTCCAGATACCGGATCTCGCGCATCGTCGGCTCCTCGACATCTTCGACCCGAACTCCGCAGACCACGCCGGTGATGAGTGAACGGTTCGGGTTCATCCCCGGGGCCTCAGCGAAGAAGGCCTCGAAGTCGGTCCCCTTGTCGAGCTGTGACTCGAGGCGCTTCTGGGTGTAGCCGGTCAGCCAACGGATGATCTCGTCGACTTCGGTCTTCGTCCGGCCCTTGTTCTCCGCCTTCGTCACGTAGTGCGGATACACGCTTGCGAAGCTCATCGTGTAGATCCGGTGTTTGGTCTCGGGGGTGTTCGTCGCCACGGCCGGCCCATCTCCTCTCGCTCCTCGGGCCAGGCTACCGAACCCCGCCCCGCAAACCGGCGTTGCGACTCTCCTGCGCTCGGCGAGGCCTACCAACTACACTTACGCTGTCAGTCTCAGTGCGTGATGAAGGAGCCGAGTGTGCGACTGATACGTCATGTCGTCGTGTTCGACGCAGCGGACGTTGCAGCGGAGAGTTCGTTCTGGGCTGCGTTGCTCGATGGACGGGTGATCGACGACGATCCCTCCTTCCACTGTGTGATCGACGGCGAGGGGAACTGGGTGGTCGGAGTGCAGCACGCTCCCGACCACACGCCGC
>JASJAX010000027.1 GCA_030066755.1 Acidimicrobiia bacterium | reverse complement strand
AATGCCTCGTCGGGGCTGCGTTCGGACAACGGCGTACCCGGAACGCACCGCTCGAGGAGTAACGCTCGACGTCCTATGTCGTGCGCCACGAGTCGAATCGCCCCGTTACCGTCCCACGCTCGGAGCGCCGCCGCCTCGTGCTCACTCTCCCGATCCGGAAACTGGATCTTCAGCACCAACGACCCGCCAACAGCAGCAAAGGCCGGCATCACGAGCGACGCATACCCCCCGCCATACGCCTCCCCCACCGTCAAGCCCCATGCCGCAGCACACTCGTCAACCAACCGCGGCACGGCACCGAGCCAGGCGCGTCCCGCATCGTTGCCCCGCAACCAATCCAGAGACCGGGGGATCGTGACCATGCCCCGAGCGTAGGCACCCTTCCAGGGACCACGTACCAGGTACCGGCTAGCGCAGCGAGCCAAGAGCCCAAAGACCCTGCACGGACCTGGTCCAGCGCTTAGCCTCGACCAGCATATGGAACGCATCGCCCGAGTCATCGTCCACCACCGCAAACAGGTGCTCGCCGCAACCGGAGTCGTCACCCTCATCAGCGCCCTGATGCTCTTCCGGATGGACTTCAACGCCGACGTTGCGTCGTTCGTCCTCGAGGGCAACGAGACAGGACAGGCCTTTGTTGCGCTGCAGGAGAAGTACGACTCTCCGGACCCGATCAACGTGGTTGCGTCGCTGCCCGATGGTGAGAGCTTCGCCGACGCCGAACGCCTCGTCGCGCTGGCCGAGATACGGGACGAGTTCACTGCCGTCGACGGGGTCGCAGCGGTGACCTCGCTGGTGCCGGAGGTGAACCCACTCACCGGCGAACCTCTCGATCCGGATCTGTTGCGGGCCCTGCCGCCGGCGTTCATCTCGCAGCTGCTCGACGCCAACCCCATCAGCCCGCTCCTCCTCAGCGAGAACGGCCAGCACACGCTCCTCATGCTCGCTCCCGAAGGTGACGTGATCGCAGTCGCTAGAGCCGTCGACGACGTCGACCCCCCGGAAGGTGTGGAGCTCACCTTCTCCGGCAACCCGGTGGTCTTCGCTCAAGTGTTCGACGTCTTGTCGCTGATCCTGCTGTTCATCCCACCATCGGTCATTGCGCTGCTCGTGCTGGTCTTCTACGCGACGATCGGCGATCGACGGCTGAGCGCGTTCGCCTTGATCCCCGCCGCTCTCGGTGCGCTGTGGACGTTCGGCTTGATCTTCGGTCTGGGCCGCGAGATCGATGTGGTCACGGTGATCGTGCCGATCTTCGTGATCGTGATGGGGTCGGCCGACGGCCTTCACTTCGTCACCCACTTCCAGGAGTCGGTGTCGGAGGATCCAGTGGAGCGAGTTGCAGCGGCGTTGTCCGAGGTCGGCGTGCCGATGATTCTCACGACGATCTCGACGGCCGCCGGTTTCCTGTCACTCGTTGCCACCGATGTTCAGCCGATTCAGCAACTCGGCCTCTTCACGGCGATCGGCATCACGTTCGCCGGCATCATTTCGTTCTTCTCGCTCCCTGCGCTACTCAGCGGCCTCACGATCGAAGCGCGTCACCACGACGCCATCCTCGGACCCCGCGTCACCCGGCTGCTGAAGCGGGCGGTCCGCACTCGGCGTCCCGCCATTGCCCTCTCCGTCGGGTTGGTGCTCTGGGCCGCGATCACGTTGCCTCGGCTCGACGTGAACCCCGATCAGTTGTTCTTCTTCAAGGACGGCGATCCGGTTCGAGTCGCGTTCGAACGGACCGAGGAGCTGTTCGGCGGGGCGACACCGCTCATGGGCGAATTCGCCTTCGATCCGGAAGAGGGCGTGGAGCAGCTCGATCGCCTCGCTGAAGTCTCCGCATCCCTGGAAGCGGAAGCCGGCGTCCGCGAGGTCTTCTCGGTCGTCGACGTTGCGCCCTCTCTCGAGCCTGATCAACTCGACGGCTTGCTGGCCGGTGACCTTGCCCTTCCGATCGGCGAGTTGGTCAGCGACGACGGGCTGCGGTTCATGCTGCTGCCATCGGACTTCTCGACCGAGGATCTCCGCAGCTGGCTCGAGTTCGCCGACAACACCCCGGAGATCCGCGAGTTGACCGGGATGCCAGTTGTCTGGGACGAAATCGCTCGGCTCGTCCTGCGCGCCCAATTCGTGTCGATCGTCGTTGCCTTCATCCTGGTGACGATCATGCTGTTCCTCAGCTACCGCAGAGTTCGGCAGACCTTCGTCTCGCTGGTCCCCATCGCATTGACCATCGCCACGATGCTCGGATTCATCGCCATCTCCGGGATCCAGCTCAACCTGCTGACCGCCGTTGTCTCGGGAATCGTGATCGGCGTCGGGATCGACTACGCGATTCACTTCGTCGCCGCAATCGATCACGCCCGCCGTGATGGCCCCGGTTACGTGTTCCGGGCCATCGACCGGGCCGGACGGCCGATCGTCGCCAACGCGCTCGGCATCGCAGTCGCGTTGACGGCGCTGTGGATCTCGCCACTCGCCGTGCATCCGCAGGTCTCGATGATCATGTGGGTGGCCATGTTGACCGGGGCGGCGACTGCGCTCATCGTGATCCCAGCGCTGCTCCCCCGCGAGGGCGTCGAGGGAGGCTGAGTGGACCTCGCAACCGCTCGGCGCCGATTTGGTCAGTCTCGCTCCGCGTACCTGACCACGACCGGGCACAGCGGACCGCACATCGTCCCGATCGTGTTCGCCATCCGCGGCGACGTGGTCGTGACCGCCATCGATCACAAGCCGAAGCGATCGACCCAGCTCCAGCGGCTGACCAACATCGCCGTGGACCCCCGGGTCTCGGTGCTGGTCGATCACTACGAGGATGCGTGGGACGCACTGTGGTGGGTCCGTGCCGACGGCCGGGCCCGGGTCGAAACGGCAGCATCCGCCCGGGCCTACCTCGATCTCCTCGTCGACAAGTACCCCCAATACGCATCCCACCGCCCGACCGGCCAGGTGATCCTCATCGACGTCCAACGGTGGCGATCCTGGGAAGCGCAGAGCGCGAAACCGGGATAGGCTGAAACGATGCGCACTCCTCCACGGGCCATGCCGGCGCTCATCACCCCATTCAACCGCGACGGCGATCTCGACCTCGAAGCCCATGCAGGCAACCTGGAGCTGTTGACCGATCAGGGCGCCCAAGGGTTCCTGCTTGCGGGATCAACCGGGGAAGGGCCGTACCTCGAGGGCGCCGAGCGACAACAGCTCGTTGCGACCGCTCGATCCACGCTCGGCGAGACGGCCTACGTGATCTGCGGCGTCACGGCGGAGTCGGTTCGACAGGCGATCTGCCAGATCACCGAGATCGCCGCCGGCGGCGCCGATGCGGTGCTCGTCTTGACGCCGACGACGCTGGCCCGTGGAAACCACGACGCAGTCGCCCTCTTCTTCATCGAGGTGGCCGACGCCTCTCCGCTACCCATCTACCTGTACTCCGCTCCCGCCGTGACGGCGTATGAGATTCCGGTTGAGACCGTGCAGTTGCTCGCGCCACACCCCAACATCATCGGGATGAAGGACTCCGGCGGTCGGCCCGTCCGGATCCAGGAGATGTCACGTTCGATCGACGAACCCTTCATGATGTTCTCCGGCGCATCAAGAGCGCTGGCGCTCTCGCTTGCCGCCGGCGGTTACGGCGCCATCTCGGCGTGCTCGAATTATGCGTATCGATTCGTGGACGAGCTGATCGAAGCCGCCGGGGTTTCGACATCACGAGCCGAGCGCCTGCAGAGCGAACTCACCGCACTCATCGGCCCGATCGAAGCTCACGGCATCGTCGGTACCAAGGCGGCAGCCGGCGCCATGGGCCTCAACGTGGGTTTCCCGCGGCTGCCCTTGCGTCCACTCCCGGACGAGACGGTCGCCGAGATCGCAACAAGTGTCCGCGGCGCCCTGGTCGGCTAGTCGTCCGGCGACTCGACGCTGACTGCGCCCTCGAGGAACTCAGCATTCGGTACGTCGATGTGGCGCGTATTGCCAACCCGAATCCGGGTGGTCGACAGCCCGACTTCACTGACCACCCCTTCGACGGCGCCGACCCGTACCCGGTCGCCCGGGGCGTAGCGGCTGTTGACGTGACGCCCGGCGGCGACATGACGGGCCACGGGAACGGCACCGAGGCCGACTGACAATGCAACGGCCAGGGCCGTGCCGAACGCCAGCGCCGCCACGAGGATGAGGATGACATCGGTGGAAACACCAACTCGCTGCAGCGCCACGATGAGGCCGATTCCAAGGATCAAGCTCGACACGAGGAGGCGGGCACGACCGGCGATCGTCGATGACACTCCACTCAACGCTGCCTCGACGAGCTGGCCCGTGATCTTCCCGAGCGCACGAGCAATGATCACGATGATCACGGCCAGAATCACCGTCGGTACGGCCGAGAACAGGTCGTCGCTGAGCTGACTCGCTTGATCAGGATCGATGAGAATCAACGCCCCGATCGCGGCGATGGCGAGGATCAGGACGGGCACCAACTGCGACACGAGACGGCCCCACTGCTCGGGGAGCTTGCGGGCCAGCCAGCGACCGACCAGCCACACGATCAGGGCCAGCCCCACCATCGTGCCGGCCGTGACCAAACGTTCGGTCAATGCGGAATCCATGTCGTCACTCCTCGGTGTCGGATCGTTGGGTGCTCGAGTCGTCGTCGTCGGGCGAATCGACCGATGCCGCCGGATCGTCTCGACCGACGGAGTACTCGACGGCGGCCGAGCCCATGCGGACCGCAATGTCGGCTCCGAGGCTGACAACCTCGCGGACGAACTGATCGAAACGGATTTGCCGGATCACGGGTTCGGTCAGGTCGGCCTCGAGCTCGCCCTCGTAGATGAGGGCGAGCGGGGCCGGTCCCGGGGTGTGATCGGCGACGGCCGCGTCGTCGGCATCGAGCTGGGACAGCAGCGCGTCGAGCATTTCGTGCACCGGCATGCTCATCGCCAATCCTCCAGCTTCGAACGCAACGCCCGGCGGGCCCGCAGAATGCGCGTCCGCACCGTGTTGAGCGGCAGACCGGTCTCGTCTGCGATCTCCTGGTACGAGAGGCCCCCGTATTCACGCATCACGAGCGGAACCCGTTGATTCTCCGGCAGCGTTGCGATGGCATCCTCGAGCGCGGCCCGTAGCGCGTGGAGCTCGGTCTGGCGCTCGGGACCCGACGGTGCCGGTGGTTCGGGCAGCGTCTCGCTCGGATACTCCTTGCGGCGTTGCACCGAGTTGAGGGCGAGGTTGGTGGCGATCCGATAGAGCCACGACCGAACCTGGGCGTCTCCCTTGAAATTGGGGAGCCCGCGATGCGCTCGAACGAACGCCTCCTGGGCGATGTCCTGAGCCAGTGTCGTGTTCCGAACCACTCGCAATGCCGCTCCGTAGACGAAGTCCTGGTGCCTCCGTACCAACTCGCCAAACGCCTCGAGATCGTCAACCGCAACGACGGCCAGGGTGGCGTCGTCGAGGTCGCTGTACGGCGAGTTGTGGATTGGACCCTCGGGCATCGTCCCTGGTTCCCAAGAAATCGGCGAACCCGCGGAACTCTACGGCGTCCTCGGGGTCTGATCCATGCAAGACGCTGGAGGGTCCCCACTACCACCCCTCCGGAGGTCCGCGTTGGCTGCGGGGCGATCGCCTTACCCCCTCACTGAGATCTGCCTCGCAGCCACACGCGGCTTGAGACCCATCGGCCGTCAGCGACCATTGCTGGCTACTGGCTACTCAACGATGTACGTCGACGGCGGGCTCGTAGTTTGGGATGTTCAGATGCCAATGGTCCGCTGCGAACCGCAGACCGGCGGCTGCGCGCGGAGCAACCGATTCTCCGATCGGCGTGTGGTCCGGATTGAAGCGGACACTGACGGCACCGGCCGTGTTGCCGAATCCCCACTCGATCGTTGCGTCGGCCCCATCGGCATCGTCAACGATCACGACGCCGTTGCCGACGAAATCGACGTGGATGGCAACCGGATCCGTCGGTGCCTCGTCGACCATCACGAACGCAACTCCGTTGCGGTACTCGTCCGCTGTGGTATTGATGAACCGCTCGAGATCAGCCGGCCGATAATCGAGCGGCTCACCTTCGGTGAGCGCACGCTGCAACCCGATCAGCCAGAGTCCGTCGATCCGACTGGTCGCCCGAAAGAGACCGGCTCCGAGCCGCGGATTGAGCTCGGTCGGCAGGAATCCGTGACGGGTCGCGACGCCGTCGATCGTGAAGGCTCCGGCATAGTCGAGTTCCGACCGCAGCGTCTCCCCGACGTCGATTGCCGTCTGCTCCATCGCAATCCTGAGGTCGGCGGGAGGGTCGTAGAACGTGGCGGTGCCGACGTACTTGATCACGCCGCGTGCCGGCTGCCGAAGCGTCAACATCTCCGCAGGTCGTACGGTGATCACCCGGTCCGGAAACACGATGCCGTAGATGCTGCACGGGATGCCTTCGAGGAACGGCATCACTCGCACCGACTCGGCGAGTTGCGTGAGGTAACGCTGCGCAGCAGCGGCATACGACGGGTCGGGAACCCATCGGGCCACCTCGCCGCCGCCGTGCCAGCCTTGGGTGGCGTCACCCGCCCAGAAGGTGCCCATCCCCCAATCCAACTGGGCGGCAGCCTCGGCCAGCTCCGGCGCATCCAGTCGGACCAACCGCGAAGGAGACCTCGTCACGAACGCCCGATCCCACAGTGCATCGGCCGTCATCTTGTCCTCGAGCGCGACGAACCGGTCGGGTCGTGCACCGTACAGCGGCCGTCCGGCGACCGTAGCCTCCCCGAACATGAACGGTCCGAGCGCCACGGCCTCGCCGCTCGGGTCCCACGCGTCGATGCGCTCAACCACCTCCATCGGCAGATTGGCCATCGTCGATTCGACATTGCGCAGCCATTCCATGGTCGTGCCGCCCTCGACGTCGACCATGGCGACCTCAGCTTCGTCCGGTGCCGGCAGCTCCCCCTGGCCACGTGCGGCGGCAACGATGAACGGCGTGTCCGCTCCGAGGTCACGCAGAATCTTCAGGGTTCGCCCCGCACCGGCGAGGCGATCGAGAGCGAGGATGAACTTCCGGCCCTCGTAGATCGGTCGAAGGATCTCCAGCCAGTACGTCCCATCCATCCGCCAAACCTACTGAATTCCGTGGCGGCTCCGGATCAGTTAGCGTTCCGCCAATGCAGGTCGGCATTCCTCGAGAACGGGCGTCGGGTGAGCGGCGCGTCGCCGCCACTCCGGACACCATCGGCGACATGGTCGGATGGGAGTGGACCGTCGCCGTGGAAGCCGGCGCTGGAGCCGCCGCCGGGTTCACCGACGCCGCCTACCGCGAAGCCGGAGCCACCGTCGTCGAAGGCGACGTCACCGCATCAGCCGATCTGGTCCTGCGCGTGGGGCCACCAACCGTCGGCGAGATCCAACGGCTGAGCGGTGGGACCGCCATCGCCGGATTCCTCGACCCCTTCGTCGACGCCGACCTCGTGCGAGCCCTCGCCGATGGGCAGATCACCGCCCTCGCCGTCGAGGCAGTTCCGCGTACGACCCTGGCACAGGCCATGGACGCGTTGTCGTCCCAAGCCAATCTCGCCGGCTACGCCGCAGTCCTGATGGGTGCAGAGCACTCCCCCAAAGCGCTCCCGATGATGGTGACTGCGGCCGGCACCATCCGCCCCACCAAGGCCCTGATCCTCGGCGTCGGCGTTGCCGGACTCCAGGCCATTGCTACCGCCAAACGGCTGGGAGCCATCGTGCACGCCTACGACATCCGACCGGAGACCGCCGAGCAGGTGGAGAGCCTGGGCGGCAAGTTCGTCGCCGCACCGACAACCGAAGCCGATGAAGGCGGATATGCCAAGGAGGTCGGTCAAGATGTCCAGGCGCAGCAGTTCGCCGCGCTCGCACCGTACGTCGCCGAGGCGGATCTGATCGTGACGACGGCGCAGATACCCGGCCGGCCGGCACCGCGCCTGATCAACGCCGAAATGGTGGCGACGATGCACGCCGGATCGGTGATTGTCGACATGGCGGCCGGGACCGGCGGCAACGTGGAGGGCTCGGTACCCGACGAAACGGTGACCATCGACGGCGTGACCATCTTCGGACCCACCAACCTCGCCAGCCAGGTCGCAACCGACGCCAGCCGCATGTACGCCCGCAACCTCATCGCCCTCATCGAACGTCTTCACGATGCCGAAACCGGTGGTCTCAACGTCGACCTCGACGACGAGATCATCGGCGGCACAACGGTGACCCACGCCGGTGACGTGACCCACCCCCGTTGCCGGAGACTGCTCGGGATCGAGGAGCCGGCATGAGCGCAGTCTTCATCTCCGGCATCGTGGTGTTCGTGTTGGCTGCGTTCGTCGGCCTCGAGGTCATCTCCAAGGTGCCACCGACCTTGCACACCCCGTTGATGTCGGGCGCAAATGCGATCTCCGGCATCACCGTCGTCGGTGCGCTGATCGCCGCCGGCATCGGGAGCGGTGCCACCGCAACGATCCTCGGATTCCTGGCCGTGACCGCAGCCACGATCAACGTCGTCGGCGGCTTCCTCGTCACCGACCGAATGCTCGAGATGTTCAAGAAGAAGCCGGAGCGCAAGACGTGACTCAGCTGCTCTACCTCTTGGCCGCAGTGGCGTTCATCTTCGGCTTGAAGCAACTCGGATCGCCGCGGACCGCCCGCAACGGGAACATGATCGCGTCTGCAGGCATGTTGCTCGCCATCGTCGTGACCCTGATCGATCAGGAGATTGCATCGTGGGGCACAGTGATCGCTGGACTCGTGGTCGGCGGCGCGGTCGGTGCGGCCCTGGCGATCCGGGTGCAGATGACTGCGATGCCGCAGCTCGTTGCAGCGTTCAACGGGTTTGGCGGTCTCGCTTCGACCCTCGTTGCGCTCGCCGAGATCGACCGGTTCGACGGCCGGTTCGAGGTCGAGACGTCGGTTGTCACGGCACTGGCGCTGGCGATCGGAACGGTCACGTTCTCAGGAAGCTTCATTGCGTTTGGCAAGCTCCAGGGTGTGCTGCCCGGGCGTCCCATCCTGCTCCCGGCGGGCCAAGCGCTCAACGCGGCCCTCGCCGTCGCTCTCGTGGCACTCGGGATCTGGGCAAGCGCCGCAGACAGCGTCGCTGCATTCTGGATCATCGTCTTCGTCGCATTCGTCCTCGGAATCCTCGGCGTGATCCCCATCGGTGGAGCAGACATGCCCGTCGTCATCTCGCTCCTCAACTCACTCTCCGGTGTGGCAGCGTCGATGGCCGGATTCGTCATCTCCAACGAAGCGCTGATCATCGGCGGCGCCCTCGTCGGTGCTGCAGGCATGATCCTGACGATTCAGATGGGCGAGGCGATGAACCGCAGCCTCGCCAATGTGCTCTTCTCCGGGTTCGGTTCCGATGGCGGCAGCGCCGCCGTCATGTCGGACAAGCCGGTGAAGTCCGCCACGGCCGATGATGTGGCGATCTCCCTCGCCTATGCCGAGCGTGTCATCGTCGTCCCGGGATACGGGCTCGCAGTCGCCCAAGCTCAGCACGCCGTCCGGGACCTCGCCAGGGACCTCGAGACGCGCGGCATCGAAGTCAACTACGCAATCCATCCCGTTGCGGGACGGATGCCCGGCCACATGAACGTGCTCCTCGCCGAGGCTGATGTCCCCTATGACCAGTTGCTCGACCTCGACCAGTCGAATCCGCGATTCCAGCAGACCGATGTCGTACTCATCATCGGGGCCAACGACGTGGTGAATCCGTCGGCACGAGACGACAGCACCAGTCCGATCTACGGCATGCCCATCCTCGAAGTGGACAAGGCACGAACGGTCGTTGTGGTCAAACGCAGCTTGTCACCCGGGTTCGCCGGAATCGACAATCCGCTGTTCTACGAGGACGGCACGATGATGTTCTTCTCGGACGGCAAAGCGGCTCTCGAGAACATCCTCAGCGCGATCGGCGAGCTCTGAGCTTGGAGTTTCGTGACGTCATCCGGCACCGGCGGATGGTGCGCAACTACACCGACGAACCCGTCGATCCTGCGGCCGTCGACCGCATTCTCGAGACGGCACGGCGCGCCCCGTCCGCTGGGCACAGCCAAGGGCAGGCGTTCGTCGTGGTCACCGACGCCGCAATTCGGCAGCACATCGCTGAGTTGGCCGATGAACCAGCGTACGTCGCCAACGGCTTCGACCCTTGGATCTCTCGCGCGCCCGTCCACATCGTCGTGTGCGTCTCGAAACACCTCTACCTCGAGCGCTACTCCGAGCCGGACAAGGGTGGCGGCCCGATGGGTGTGGAGTCCGCATGGCCGGTCCCCTACTGGTGGGTCGACGCCGGAGCGGCCCTGATGTTGCTCCTGCTGGCGGCCGTCGACGAGGGTCTCGCCGCAGGATTCCTCGGGAGCCACAACATGCCAGACCTCAAACGTGTGCTCTCTATTCCGGAGCACATGGATCCGATTGGGATTGTCACGGTCGGACACGCTGCACCGGATCGCCGGTCGGGTTCGCTTGGTCGTGGTCGACGCCCCCTGGATGAGGTTGTGCACCGAGACCGCTGGCGAGTTCATCCGGAATGAATCGGCGGGCCCGCCCGTTCGAGACCACAGCACCCCGTCACCCAGGAGCGTCCATGGCCAACACCGATTTCGACGTCATCGTGATCGGCGGTGGACCGGCCGGCGAGAACGCCGCGGACCGTGCCGCCCGCAACGGACTCTCCGTTGCCATCGTCGAGCGCGAGCTGCTCGGAGGCGAGTGCTCGTACTGGGCGTGTATGCCTTCGAAGGCACTCCTTCGTCCCGGCGAGGTCCTCAACACAGCCCGCCGCACTCCTGGAGCCGCCGGCGCTGTGACCGGTGAGATCGATGTGGCCGCGGCACTCGAGCGCCGCGACGCTCTCGCCGCCAACTGGGACGATGCCGGTCAGGTTGCGTGGGCCGAAGGCGCAGGATTGACCGTGATTCGGGGCCACGCCCGGCTTGATGGACCAAAGCGTGTCGTTGTCGAGGACTCAGGCGGGCTGGAAACGATCTACGAGGTCGCAAAGGCCGTCGTCATTGCGACGGGCACCGGCGCGGTCCATCCCCCGATCGCCGGGTTGGCGGAGGTGGCCCCGTGGGACAACCGTGACATCACGACGTCCAAGGAGATCCCGCGCCGCCTCGTCGTGCTCGGTGGCGGGGTTGTCGGTGTCGAGATGGCGCAGGCCTTTGCCACGCTCGGATCGGACGAGGTCACGATCATCGAGATGATGGACCACCTGCTCCCCCACGAGGAACCCTTCGTCGGCGTGGAGCTCGAAGCCTCGTTCGAACGAATGGGTGTTCGGACGTTGACTGGGGTGCGGATGACCGGCGCCCGCCGCGACGGCGACGGTCCCGTGATCGCCGAGCTCGAGGGTGGAGCAACGGTCGAAGGCGACGAGATCCTCGTCGCCGTCGGTCGACAGCCGCACACCCACCGAGTGGGTCTCGACACGGTGGGCCTGACACCGGGCCAGTACATCGAGGTCGATGACTCGATGCGTGCGATCGCTGTCGACGGCGATTGGCTGTATGCCGTGGGCGATGTGAATGGTCGAGCGCTGCTGACCCACACGGGGAAGTACCAGGCACGGATCGCCGGCGATCACATCGCCGGAGCTGAAGCCCACACCGAAGCCATCGGTGACCGCATCGCCATCCCCCGCGTCGTCTTCACCGACCCCAACGTCGCCGCCGTCGGCGTCACGGAAGCGCAGGCACGCGCCAAGGGAATCGAGGTGACGACCGTGCGGTACGACATCGGTCATACCGCGGCAGCCGCGGCGCGCGGCCGGGGCTATCGGGGAACCTGCCAGCTCGTCATCGACGAGAACCGCCGGGTCATCGTCGGTGCAACGTTCGTCGGCCCCGAAGCGGGCGAGCTGCTGCATGCCGCCACCATCGCGATCGTCGGCGAGGTCACTCTCGACACCCTCTGGCACGCCATCCCGGCGTTCCCCACCCTCAGCGAAGTCTGGCTCAGGTTGCTGGAGACCTACGGGCTGTAGGCGGCCTGCGGCCGCCGTCACAGGTCCCAGGTCCCAAGTCCCAGGGTCTCTGTACTCAGTACTCAGTACTCAGTACTCCCGGTTGAATGACTCCGTCATTCAACCGGGCAACGCATCGTTGAGGTCTTCGATGAGGTCCTCGGGGGACTCCAGGCCGATGCTGAGGCGGACCAGGCCGGGGGGTGCGGCCGGATCGGAGCGGACGCGGTGTTCGGCGAGCGACTCGACGCCACCGAGCGAGGTTGCGTTACGGAAGATCCGCAGGCGGTCGACTGCCTCTCTGGCCTCATCGGCGGTGTCCATCTCAAACGAGACGATCGCCCCAAACCCGTCCATCTGCTTGGCAGCGACCTCATGGCCCGGATGGGTCGGCAAGCCGGCGTACCAGACGGTCGGGACGTGATCGGTCAGCCACGTGGCAATCCGCCCGGCCGTTTCCGTCTGGTGACGCACCCGGATCGGCAGCGTGCGGACCCCGCGCAGGGTGAGCCACGACTCCAATGCTCCGGGAACGGCGCCGTCGCGAGTCCGGTCGGATCGGAGCTTGGCCGCTAGCTCGAGATCGCGCACGACGAGTGCGCCGCCCATGGCATCGGAGTGGCCGGCGATGAACTTGGTCGCCGCATGGACGACGACGTCGATGCCGAATTCGAGCGGACGGAGCAACACGGGCGTCGCAAAGGTGGCGTCGACCACCGTCACGATGCCGTCGCCGCACTCTGCGGCGGCGCGATCGAGATCGGTGATGAGGCCTTTGGGATTCGAAGGGGTCTCGATCCACCGAATGTCGCCGGCCTCGAGGGCATCCGGAGTCACGGTCGACCAGTCGCCGTGGCCGGCGCCTTCGTCGACGAACAGCCGCGTCCCGTGGTACACGTCGTCTGGCAGCGCAATCCGGCGCGGCCGGAGTCGACGCACGATGGCGGCGATCGCTGCCATCCCCGACGGGTAGACGACGGCATGCCCGCCATCGAGGGCACCGAGCACGGCCTCCAGTCGTTCCACCGTCTCGTGCGAGGCGCGCCGATAGGTGCGTCCACCGGGCTTGTCCTGGTGCTCGAACGTGGTTGCCGGACGGATCGCCGGCGCGACATCCGGCAGCTCGGCGAGCTCGTCATCGGCGTGGATTGCCACGGTACGTTGATCGTCCATGCGGGAAGCGTAGGACACGCGTGACGGCCATCAGCCGGTGCGACCAGGTCGTCCGCGAAGTCTCCTAGGCTCACTCGCCTGATCTCGCAGGGTGAAGGACAACCCGTGCTCCGGCTCACCGAACTTCACAAACGATACGGCGACGTGCTCGCCCTCGACGGCTGCTCTTTCGATGTCGCCAGGGGGCAGCTCCTCGGTTTCCTCGGACCGAACGGTGCAGGCAAGACCACCGCAATGCGATCGGTGTTCTCGCTCGTCGTCCCGGACTCGGGCTCGGTCACGTGGGACGGTGCGCCGATCGAGCCGGCCATCCGGCTCCGGTTCGGCTACATGCCGGAGCAACGCGGCCTCTATCCGCGGATGAAGATCAAGGACCAGCTGACGTACTTCGGCAGGCTCCACGGTCTCGAGACCGCCGATGCCGCCTCCTCGGCGATGCAGTGGCTCACCCACCTCGGCCTGGAGGATCGGGCCGACAGCCGTCTCGAGGAGTTGTCACACGGGAATCAGCAGCGGGTCCAGCTCGCCGCCGCACTCGTCCACGAACCGGATCTGCTGGTCCTGGATGAACCCTTCTCCGGCCTCGATCCCCTCGGTGTCGAAGCCATGGCCGAACTCCTGCAGGAACGAGCCGACGCCGGCACGGCCGTGTTGTTCTCGTCGCACCAGCTCGACCTCGTCGAAGACCTGTGCGAGGACGTCATCGTCATCAATCGAGGATCGATCGCCCTCTCGGGACCCGTGGCCGAGCTTCGGGGCGCATCACCTCATCGATACCTCGATGTCGACACCGTTGACGGCGGCACCGATTGGATCGGGGTCATCGACGGCGCCGAGATCGTGGCGCGCGAGCCGCACCGCATTCGCTTGCGAGTCGCCGCAGACGTTGATCTCCGATCGGTATTGGATCGTGCGGTCAACGCCGGGCAGATCCGACAGTTCTCCTTCGGGCCGCCCAGCCTGTCCGAGGTCTTCCGTGCGGCGGTCGGCCAATGAGCCCGATGCGCCACGTCACCCTCGTCGCCATCCGCGACTTCCGAGAGCGCATCACGTCGCGAGCCTTCCAAGTGTCGACGGGCTTGACCCTCTTGCTCGTTGCGGCGTTCATCCTCCTTCCGTCGATTCTCGGAGGTGACGACGGCCAGACCTGGACCGTCGGCACCGTCGGCTCGCCGCCACCCCAGCTCAAACCTGCCATCGAACTGGCGGCCGCGGATCCGGACACCGTCGTCGAAATCAGTGAGTTCGACGACGTTGCGCAGATCGAGCAGGCATTGCGCGACCGCGAGATCGACGCCGGCTATACCCAGGGCGCGATCTACTCGATCGGACAGGACTCGCCCGACGAGCTGCTCGCCCTCTTGATCGCGGTCGGAGGAACACTCGAGCTGGCGGATCGGGCTGCGTCGCTCGGTCTCAGCCAGAGTGAGGTGGACGAACTCCTCCGACAGAATCTCGAAGTCATCGAACTCAGCGATGAACCGGCCGACAGCGGGGCAGGCGACGAAGGCAGCACCGGCAACCGCACCTTTGCCTTCTTCGGTGTCATCTTCCTGTTCATCTCCATCGTCACGTACGGCCAATGGATCCTGATCGGGGTCATCGAGGAGAAGTCGAGCCGGGTGGTCGAAGTGGTGCTCGGCGCAGTACGTCCCCACCACCTCCTCGCCGGCAAGGTGTTGGGGATCGGCGTGCTCGGACTCGGACAACTCATCGTCGTCGGGTTGGTCGCCCTGGCGCTCATCCAACAGTCTTCGACGTTCACGCTCCCGTCTGCGGCCGCCACGGCGGCCATCGCCGTGGTCGTGTGGTTCCTTCTCGGGTTTGCGTTCTATGCAACGGCGTACGCCGCAACCGGATCGCTGGTCTCTCGCCAGGAGGAGGCCCAGAACGCAGCCTTTCCGCTGACGATGGTGCTGATGGCCGGATACTTCATTGCGTCGTTCAGCTTCACCGGCGACAACCCGGCGCTGCGGATCGCCTCACTCGTACCCGCTACGGCGCCGATGACCATGCCGTTGCGGATGGCTGCCGGAGATGCGGCGCTGTGGGAGATCGTGCTGTCCTTCTCGCTCATGGTCGTCGTCACCTGGCTCCTCATCCGCTTTGCCGGACGGGTGTACGCCGGTGGGTTGTTGCGGTCTGCCGGGCGGA
Organism: Acidimicrobiia bacterium; assembly: GCA_030066755.1. Lineage (GTDB taxonomy): Bacteria > Actinomycetota > Acidimicrobiia > Spongiisociales > UBA5794 > JASJAX01. Next base: position 15,952 of record JASJAX010000027.1, on the reverse strand, counting down.
TCAAGATCCGCGACGCCTGGCGAAGCGCCGAGGGTTGATGTCGCAGCCTCCGTCTACCATTGCGACACGTCGACCCGTTCGGAGCCCACGTTGAACCTCTCGATCACGCATCGCAAGCCGTATCAGCCGAGGGTCGAGTTCGTGGAGCGCAAGGGTGTCGGCCACCCCGACACCATCTGCGATCACCTTGCTGAGGAGCTGGCACGGGAGCTCGCTTCCAACTACCTGGCCCACACCGGAGCGGTGCAGCACTTCAACGTCGACAAGGCCGTGTTGGCTGCCGGTTCGGTCGACATCGGCTTCGGCGGCGGCACTCACACGAAGGCTTCGCGCCTCGTCCTCGTGGGCAAGGCCGACTTCGCTCACGAATGGGCACCGGATCCCGAGGCGTTGGCCGTCTCGTACAAGGACAAGCTGCTCGAGCTCCTGCCCGACGCCACGCCTGATGCCTTCACCGTCGAGGTTTGGCTGAACCAGTCATCGGTCGATCTCCAGGCGGTTGTCACCGAGGCCACGGGCGCTCCCTTGGCGAACGACACATCATTCGCCGCCGTGTCGCTCCCCCGTTCGGCGCTCGAAGCGCTGGTCCACGATGTCGAACACCACCTCAACAGCGACACCTTCCGGGCCGTCGTGCCCGTCGGCCGCGACATCAAGGTCATGGGGGCCCGCCAGGACGACGATGTCCGGGTGACCGTGGCGGCACCGGTCCTGGCGCGAGCGGTCACGAACCGCAGCGAGTACGACGAGGTAGTGCGGATGGTCGCCGATGCGACCCATCGCCTGTCGGTCGATGCGTTTGGCGATGACGTCATCGTTGCGGTCAACCAGGCCGACCTCGAGGACTCGGAGTACTTGACCCTGACCGGGACCTCAGCCGAAGCCGGCGATGACGGCCAGGTCGGTCGTGGGAATCGGTTCGGTGGGTTGATCACGCCGTACCGCCCGATGAGCCTCGAGGCGGCGGCCGGCAAGAACCCGGCGGCCCATGTCGGCAAGACGTACCACGCCGTCGGATCGGACATCGCCCAGCGTTTGATCGCCGAGAGCGACATCAACGAGGTCACCGTCCGTCTGCTGAGCTCGATCGGCCATCCGGTAACGGATCCACAGGCGGCGCACATCGAGGTGGTCGGCCCGCACGACGAGGCACACATCGCCGCAGTCGTGAAGGATTGCTTCAGCGATTGGCGAGGTGTCCGAGACGGGCTCATCGCCGGCGAGTACGAGCTGTACTAAGCGGCCCTTCTATCGGCCGGCACCTGGTACCGGGAAGATCGGCCTGGTCGGCGAACCCGCCGCTGTGACACGATGGCGATATGGAGCAAGGTCGTCGGCTTCGGAGACCCTGGCTGGTTCCGGTCGGGCTCGCGCTCACGTTCGTCACGATCACCGTGGTGTTCTCGAACCTCCATCCGAGTCACCGGGAGGCCAAGGTGTCGCTGGTCGAGACCGTCGACGGCGTGACCACCGCTCGAGTCTCTTGGGAGGACGCCAACGGCAACACCATCGCCACTCGCGTCGTCCTGCCCGAGCAGTACGCCTCAGGCGACACGGTGACGATCAACACGGCGTTCTCCACCCCACATGTCGTGACCGGCGGGTTCGAGTGGCCGGGCCTCGTGCCGACCGCGATCGCAGCAGCCACCGGAGCGTTCCTCGGTCTCGTCGTCCTCAACGCGATGTCCGGATTCGGCTATGTCGGAAACACCACGACCGTCGAAGGTGTGCGGGAAGATCGCGGGTTCTACTGGCGAAGCTGAGGTCGTCGTGTGCGGCACCGTGCGCTGAACGCGCCCAGCCCTGGCATGACGGACGGCCCTCAGGGACAATGGTCTCATGGCACTATTGCCGCGGCCTCGGCTTCGCTGGCTGATACCGGTTGTGACAACGCTCCTGGCGTTCGTGCCCCTCGTCGTCGTGACCAACAACACGGACGACTCGTTTGCCGCACGGATCAACCCCGAATCGGTCACGGTCGTCGACGCTGGACTGCAGGTCTCGGTCGAGTGGATCGATCGCGACAGCCGAACCGCCATGTCGGGCGTTCTGACGATCTCTCGCACGCTTGCCGAGGCGACGAGTCTCCGAGTCCGGATGACGGTCTCGGGGGATCTCGAGCTCTTCTCCTCCGGGTTTCGGTGGCCGGATCGTCCGTTGATGATCTTCGTCGGGTCACTCGGCGCGCTGCTCGGCCTCGTCATCGTGAACTCCCTAGCCGGATATGGCTACGTCGGCGATCGCAGCTCGCGTCGTTCCGTTCGGGAAGGGCGGGGTTTCTACTGGCGCGGCTAGGTCGACGGCCCACTCCATTCCGCCCGAAGAGCACGGCGGCTACTGTCGTCGCCGATGGAACGCACCGACGCTGTTGCCCTCGATGCCGCTGATCCGTTGGCCTCGTTCCGTGACGCGTTCGTCATCGCCGACGCTGACTTGATCTATCTCGACGGCAACTCACTCGGGCGTCTGCCGGTGCACACTGCCGAAGCCATGGCGGCTGCGATCGACATCGAATGGGGTGACGGGCTCGTCCGGTCGTGGCACGAGTGGATCGATCTACCCCAGGCGATCGGCGACGCCATCGCCCCTCTCATCGGTGCCCACTCCGGTGAAGTCCTGGTCACCGATCAGACCTCGGTCAACCTGTTCAAGCTGGCGTCGGCTGCGCTCAACTCCACCGGCCGGCGCGACATCGTGACCGACGCTGCCAACTTCCCGTCCGATCTCTACGTGCTGCGAAGTGTCGCCGATCGCGCCGGTGGTCGGCTCCGGACCGTCGAGAGCGATCCCGTCGGCGGTGTCGGGCCGTCGGATCTCGCACCGGCGCTCGACGATGAGGTCGGCGTCGTATCGCTGTCGCACGTTGCGTTCAAGTCGGGGGCACTCGCCGACATGGGCGAGATCTCGGCAATGGTTGCGTCGGCGGGGGCTCTCCCGCTGTGGGACCTGAGTCACTCGGTGGGCGCCGTGCCGATCGAACTCGCACGCACCGGCGCATCGCTCGCGGTCGGCTGCACCTACAAGTACCTCAACGGAGGGCCCGGGGCACCCGCCTTCCTCTACGTTCGAGAGGACCTCCAGGAGGCGTTGGCGACACCCATCCCCGGGTGGTTCGGTCATGCCGACATGTTCGGCTTCGCACCCACGTACCTCCCGGCCCCGGGAATCCGCCGGTTTGCATCAGGAACACCGCCGATCATCTCGCTCCGGGGCGTCCAACACGGCGTTGCGGAAACCGCCCGAGCCGGCATGGAAGCCATCCGCACCAAGAGCATTGCCCTCACTGAGCTGCTGATCGCCAGAGCAGACGCGCGGCTCACTACGTTCGATTGTTCGATCGGCACGCCGCGTCGTCCCGCCCAACGCGGCAGCCACGTTGCGATCCGACACCTCGACGCCTACCGACTCACCCAGGCGTTGATCGACCGCAACGTCGTCCCCGACTTCCGCGCCCCCGACGTCATCCGGCTCGGCGTCGCCCCTCTCTACACCCGGTACGTCGATGTCTACGACGCCATCGAAACCCTCGCCGACATCCTCGAAACCGGAGCGCACGAGGCGTATCCAGCAGCCCGCGGGTCCGTCACCTGAGCCGGCGATCGCCGACGGCCGACGACTGACGACTACTCCGTCTCAAACACCCGCACTGCGGTCTTGGGCCCGTACTTGGGTGCGTGAATCCCGGCCTGCTTCATCAGCGTGATCACCCGGCGTCGATGCCCGGCATACGGCTCGAGCAGTTCGAGCATACGATCGTCGTCGCCACGGTCTTCCCCGGCGAGCCCCCAGGCCACCATGTTCGGGATGTGGTAATCACCGACCGGCACCGCGTCCGGATCACCCCACGCTGCGCCCATTGCCTGCGCTGAGGTCCACGGCCCGATGCCTCTGACCGCCTCCAGACGTCCGTAGGCCGCATCGCGCTCCATCGTCATTGCTTCTTCGAGCCGCTTCGCACGTCGGGCCACCTCGATGACGATCGAAGCCCGCGTTCGCTCCACACCGAGCGGATGCAGGTCGGCGTACGACAATGATGCGATGGCGCCCGGGTCGGGGGGTGTCCAGGCTTCGATCGGCCCCGGCGCTCGGTGACCCCAGCGGAAGATCATCCTCGTGTAGGACCGTTTGGCGGCCGTCGTCGTCACTCGCTGTCCAAGCACGGTCGGTATGAGGACGTCGACGATTCGACCCGTGGTGCCGAGCCGAAGCCCCCGGTTTCGTCGATGCAGCTGTCTGATGAGTCCCGGCGGTGGGTCAAACGACTCGAGATCATCATCGCCGCCGACGAAGCTGGCCAGCCGATCGAGGGCCCATTCGGAGCCGGGGCCCCAGGCCTCCGCGTCGATCCGTCCGGAGACATGCTGCAGGTGGAGCGAGACCTCGCCGTCCGGCGACGATCCGATCCACCATCCCTCGGACTCCGTCGTCCGCGGCTGCCCGGGCATCCGCGAGGCCATCGACGACAGCGACGCCCGCAGATCGAGCGCCCCAGCAAACGGAATCGACCGAGAAGGCATGGGGGGGAAGGTAGTCAGTAGTCAGTAGTCAGTAGTCAGAACTTGAAACTTGGGACCTGAGACCTGAGACCTGAGACCTGCGGTCGCCGAACCACGACTGCCGTGCTCCCTGCGTCGATCCCCTAGAAGCGCCCAGCCTATGGTGTCCCCCGTGAGCGATGCGATGATCCGCCTGGAGGCGGTGACGAAGCAATACCCGGGCACGATGACGCCTGCGGTCGACGAGTTGAGCCTCGAGATACCCGAGGGCGAGATTGCCGTGCTCGTCGGACCATCCGGCTGCGGCAAGACCACGACCCTCAAGATGATCAACCGGCTGATCGAACCGACCTCGGGCGAAATCGTTGTTGCCGGGGAGCGAGTCACCGAGATGGACCAGTCGGAGCTCCGGCGAGGCATCGGGTACGTCATCCAGCAGATCGGACTGTTCCCGCATCGCACGATTGCCGAGAACATCGCCACCGTGCCCAAGCTCCTCGGATGGGACAAGGCACGCACCAACGAACGAATCGACGAACTGATCGACGTCGTCCAGCTCGAACCCGAGATGCGAGACCGGTACCCGGCCGAGTTGTCCGGTGGTCAGCGGCAGCGAGTTGGCGTCGCCCGAGCGTTGGCTGCAGATCCTCCGGTGATGTTGATGGACGAGCCGTTCGGTGCCGTCGACCCCATCGTTCGCAGTGCGCTCCAGGATCAGTTCCTCGACCTCCAACACCGCCTGAACAAGACCATCGTGCTGGTCACGCACGACATCGACGAAGCGATCAAGCTCGGTGACCGGGTCGCAATCCTCAACGTCGGTGGGATCCTCGAACAGTACGCACCTCCATCCGACATGCTGCGAGAACCGGCGAACGCGTTCGTAGCGGACTTCCTCGGCTCGGATCGTGGCCTCAAACGGCTCGGCTTGCTCCCCATCCGCAACGCCAACCTCGAGATGGGCCCGGTGGTGGCACCGACCGCCCATCCGCAGGACGCTCATCGGGTGATGGAGCAGTACGGGGTCGACTGGTTTGCGGTTGCCGAAGGCAAGCGGCTCCTCGGGTGGGCACCTGGGACTGCGCTCGAAACCGCACCCGATGTTCGCTCGATCCCGTTGCAGCCGTATCGAACCCGGATCGATGTGGGGTCGACGTTGAAGGAAGCCCTGGACGCCGTCGTCAGCTCGCGAGCTCCGATGACGGCGGTCTTCGACGGTGACGACTACCTCGGCATGCTGTCGGCCGATCGCATCAGCAGGGAGATCGTCCAGTGACGCTCGTCGCCGAGGCGTTTGTCGACTGGGGTTGGATCGGCGACAACCTCGACGAGATCTGGGACAAGGTCGCCGAACACCTCGTGCTGACCGGGATCGCCCTCGGGGTCGGTCTCGCCATCTCCCTTGCCCTGGCTGCCCTGGCTCTGCGCTTCCGGCGCAGCTACACGCCGATCACGTGGATGACCGGAACGCTCTATTCGATCCCGTCTTTGGCGTTGTTCGCGTTCCTGGTGCCGATCACGGGGTTCACGACACTGACGGCCGAGATCGGGCTGGTGAGCTACACCCTCCTCATCCTGATCCGGAACATCGTCGCCGGGATCGACGGTGTTCCGCCCGACATCAAGGAGGCGGCAGTCGGGATGGGGTACGGACGGTTGCGGCTGTTCTTCGAGATCGAACTGCCGCTGGCGCTACCGGTGATCGTCGCCGGCATGCGAATTGCCGCCGTGACCACGATCGGCCTCGTGACGGTGACGGCGCTCATCGGGAAGGGCGGACTCGGGTTCTTCATCCTGCGTGGACTTCAGCGGTTCTTCTCAACGGTCGGATCGACCGAGATCCTGATCGGCACCCTGCTATCGGTCGTACTCGCAGTGATCGTCGATGTCGGCCTGCTGCTGCTCGAGCGGGCACTGACGCCGTGGGCCCGACGGAAGGTCGCCTGATGGCCGAGTTCCTCACCGACCTGCTCGCCTGGTTCGGCGACAACTGGTCCGGCTCGACCGGGTACATCACCCGGACCTGGGAGCACCTGTGGGTCTCTGGGTGGGCGGTGCTGGCTGCAATGGGCGTCGCCATGCCGCTGGCGTCCTGGCTCGGACACGCGCGACGCGGTGGCATCCTCGCGATCTCCGTGGTGAATGTCGGTCGTGCCCTGCCCTCGTTCGGCATCGTTGCCCTGTCGTTGCCCGTCACGATCCGGATTGCCCGCAACGTGCCGTTCATCGACAGCGGTCTGGGGTTCCTCCCGACGTTCGTCGCCCTCTTCGCTCTTGCACTTCCACCGATATTCACCAACACGTACACCGGGGTACGCAATGTCAGTCCCGAAGCCGTCGAGGCCGCTCGTGGTATGGGTTTCCGGGGCACCGGAATCCTGTGGAAGGTGGAGCTGCCCTTGGCGTCTCCCGTGATCCTCGCCGGAATCCGAACCTCGTCGGTGCAGGTCGTGGCAACGGCGACGCTCGGCGCACTCGTCGCCTACGGGGGATTGGGGAGATACATCATCGATGGCTTTGCCCTCCGCGACAATGTGACGATCTTCGCCGGCGCCCTCTTGGTGGCAGCGCTGTCGGTCCTCACCGAGGTGGCGTTCAGCATCGCCGAGCGCTGGCTCGTTCCCCGACCTCTGCGAAACGTCGGGACGCAGCAGCGGCCGGAGGCGGCCGCGTCCGTCGCCCGCTGAGCGCTGAGCCGCGATCTGGATGTCAGGGAATGTGCGGAACCGACCTATGGTTGGTTCATACGCCGACCCTGCGTCGGCGTTTCTGTTACGTAGGAAGGAGATACCCATGCGGAGCATCTTCCGCAATCGAGCCGTTGGGGCGGCCCTCGTGGTGTTTGCGCTCGTCGTCGCCGCGTGTGGGTCGGGTGACGACTCGTCCGATACCACCGCAGCCGCCACTGCCGCGCCCACCACGGCTGCGGCCGGCACCGAAGCCCCATCGATCCCGGACGGGCCCACGATCATCGTCGGTTCGACCAACTTCGGGGAGCAGCTCATCCTCGGCGACATCTACGCCACGGTCCTCGAGCAGGCCGGCTATCCCGTCGAACGCTCATTCAATCTCGGCTCGCGTGAGGTGGTGAACCCGGCCCTGAAGTCCGGCGAGATCGACATGCTCGCCGAGTACACCGGCACCCTGCTGACCTTCGAGGGTGGCACATCGTCCACCGATTCTCAGGCAACGTGGGAGGCGCTCGTTCAGATTCTCGAGCCGTCGGGTCTCGTTGCGCTCGACTACTCCCCTGCGCAGGACAAGAACGGATTCGTGGTCACTTCCGACACGGCGGCTGAGTTCGGCCTCGCCAAAGTTTCTGATCTCGCGGCATACAACGGCGAATTGGTTCTCGGCGGACCGCCCGAGTGCCCGGAACGCGAGTTCTGCCTCATCGGACTCCAAGATGTCTACGGCCTCGAGTTCGCCAACTTCTCACCGCTCGATGTGGGCGGCGCATTGACGGTGGCCGCGCTCGAGGGCGGCGAAATCGACGTTGCGTTGCTCTTCACGTCTGACGGCGTCATCGCCGCCAAGGGCTGGGTGCTCCTCGAAGACGATCAGAACCTCCAGCCGGCCGAGAACATCGTTCCGGTCCTGCGTCAGGAGATCCTCGACGTCTACGGCGACAACGTCGCCGAACTCATCAACGAGGTGTCGGCTGCCATCACGACCGCAGAGCTCTCCGAGCTGAACCGGCAGTTCGGCGAAGGAGCCGACCCGGACGAACTCGCGCTCGAGTGGCTGCAAGCCAACGGTTTCGTTGAGTAGCCAGTAGCCAGTAGCCAGTAGCCAGATGGTGGGGCGCCTCGGGCGCCCCACCATCGCGTTTGGCCTTCCGTGACGGCAATGCGTTGTAGCGTTCGGGGTATGAGCGGGGTTGAACGTCGGCAGTGGCGAACGACGATCGGTGGCTTGCTGGTGGTCTGTGCGTTGATCGCAACTGCATGTTCTGGTGCCGCCGACGAGAACCCGCCGATCGTCATCGGATCGTTCGACTTCCCGGAGAGCGAAGCGCTCGGCGAGGTCTTCCGGCTCGCACTCGAGGCCGAGGGGTTCCCCGTCGTCCACCGGGCGCGCATCGGCGATCGGGCCGAGGTGAACGCCCTGATGCGTGCCGGTGAGGTCGACCTGGTCCCTGAGTACCTCGGCTCCGCCCTCGAGGTGACATTCGGCGTAGAGCCGAGCAATGACATCGCTGAGTCCTTTCGCTTGCTCTCCAACGCATGGTTGGAGGACGGCTTCATCGTGCTCCTGCCATCCCCGGCGCAAAGCCAAAACGGGTTCGCCATGACGGAGGCGAACGCCGGCATGCTCGACGTCGCCCTGCTCTCGGACCTCGCAGCGATCGCCGGGGACCTCACGTTCGGCGGTCCGCCCGAGTGTCCGCAGCGTCCCCGCTGCCTCGTTGGGCTCGCCGAGACCTACGGCATCGAATTCCGGTCGGTCGTGACGCTCGACGCCGGCGGGCCGGCGACGATCCAAGCGCTCCAGGACGGCACCATCGACGTCGGGTTGGTCTTCACGACCGATCCGGCGGTCGAGGATGGGGACCTCATGCTGCTCGGGGACGACCTCGGACTCCAGCCGAATGAGAGCATCGTCCCCGTGCTGTCGCTCGATGCCGCCAACCGATCGGGAGACGAACTCGCGGCACTCTTGGACGAGATCTCCACGGCATTGGAGCAGCGTGCCGTCGTCGCACTCAACCGAGCCGTTGCGTCCGGGCGCTCACCGGGCGATGCGGCGGAGGAATGGCTCCTGGTCAACGGGTTCGACAGCTGACGCCGACGCTCGATGGGTTCAGGCCGATCCGGCACCAGCCGATAGACAGCAGAGCCACCCAAGGATGTAGATGACGGACCGACCCGACAGCGCCCCGTCGAGCGAGGAGCTGATCCGACGCGCCCGGATGGGCCTCGGCCACGAGAGCGCCCCGGATGCGCCCGATTCGCTCGACTACGACGAGCCGCTCGGTTCATCGGCGCCACCCGATACTCCCGTGATGGACGACTCCCCGGCTTCGCCTCCCGAAGCCCCCGTCATGGACGACTCGTCGCTCCCGCCGGCACCGGATCCTGCAGCGACACGGGGCAAGGACGATCCGAACTCGTTGCTTCCCGAACACTTCCGCCCGGAGAACGAGGCGCCCACTGCGAGGACACAGGGGAACTTCAACTGGGTCCGCTGGGTCATTCCGATCGGCGTCCTCGGGTTCGTGCTCTTCAACTTCTTCACCGCGGACACTGCCGTCGACGACCTCTTGATCGGCGACTGTTTCATGAATCCCACCGAAATCGAAATCACCACGGTCGAGACCGTCGAATGCGCTGAGCCGCACGACTACGAAGTGTTCGCGTTCGTGGATCTCGCCGAGCGTGGCGGCGGCTTCCCGGGCGATGAGGCCCTCTTCAGTGAGGCCGACGAGGCGTGTTTCAATCCGTTCCTGGTGTACACCGGTCTGGACCTGGACACCGCCGACCTCCCGGAGTACTGGTACGACGTGTTCGTTCCCGATGAGACGTCGTGGGCCGACGGCAATCGCGAGTCGATGTGTGCGATCTTCGCCATCGACACCAGCTTCAACCCGGTCGCATCGACGGGGTCCGCCCGAGGCGGCTGAACTCGCCAGGCCCGGCGGCGTCCCGGCGGGTTCGTCTTGTACTATGCACGCCGATGCGTAGGGATGACGATCGAGGCTCGACATGGGCAACCTGCTGATCGTCGGCGCTGGTCCCGTGGGCACGGCGGCGGCGAGAGCCGCGATCGAGGACCAAGCGGTCGATCGAGTCGTCGGCGTGGTCGATCCCGACCCGGCGGCTCGCCACGAGCTCGAAGTCCTCACCGGTGCTCCCGGGTATGCCTCGACGGCCGATCTACCGACCGGAGCCGCCGGCGACCGGGCCATCGTCGCCTTCTCGTCGAACGCCGAGAAGGTCGCTCCGGCGATCGATCGATTGGCATCAGCCGGCTACCACGCAGTGACCACCTGCGAAGGGCTGGCGTGGCCCGACCGGCACATCTGGAAGGCCATGCACGCTGCGGCCCGATCCAACGGGCGGGTGATCATCGTCACGGGCGCCAATCCCGGCTTCATCATGGACAAGTTCCCACTGCTCGCGGCGACCGCGAGCCGGGGCGTCACTTCGATCACAGTCAATCGCCGGGTCAACAGCGCCGACCGGCGCCTGTCGCTTGTCGAGAAGACTGGGCGGGGCCTCACCCCAGAGGAGTTCGCCGCCGGCCTGTCGGCCGGACGCCTCGCCAAACAGGGGCTCGTCGGTTCGATCAAACTGCTCGCCCACGGGCTGAAGTGGCCGAGCCATGACATCAAGGAGTCCATCGAGCCGATCATCGTCGACGGGCTCGTCACCGGCCTCGATCACCATGTACGGCTCCGCTCCGCCGGTCGAACGATCGAGCTGAACCTGACGCTCGACTGGGATCTCGAGGATTGTTACGACGAGATCCACATCGAAGGCGACCCGCCGCTGCACATCCGCCTCGACGGCGGCTATCACGGCGATCGAGGCACCACGACCCAGCTGGTCAGCGCCTTGCGCCACTGCACCGAGCTCGAACCCGCGTTCTACCGGCCGATCGACCTGCCGCTCCGCATCGGCTGACCTCGCACGTCCGTCGGTGAGCTAGCGTCACCGGTATGACCTCCCGTGCCTTCTCCATCGTTGTCCTGCTCGTCGGGGTGCTCGTCGCCGCACCCGCCGCCGCCCAGGAGACCGAAACACCCACCGAGCCGATCGAGTGCGGAACCTACGAAGGGGTCGTCTGTGACGGTTGGTTCACGGACGATGCCAACGTCGTCGACGACGATCAGCGTGTCGAGGATGCACTCGACCGGGTCGTCGGGCGGTGGGGAGTGCAGGTGGCACTCGTCATCGTCGACAATGCCCAGGGACAGTCCACGGAGGAGTTCGCAGCCAATCTGGCCAATGCGTGGGGCGTCGGTGACGCCGATCGAAACGACGGAATCGTCGCCGTCGTCAACCTGGCGGCTCGTGAGACCTGGGTGAGCACGGGTCCCGGCATCCGGATCAACGAGTCACAGACGGCGGGCGCCGGCAACAGTTTCTTCGGTGCCGGCGACTTCGAGGGCGGTTCGCTTGCGATCGTGGGGAGCATCGAGCAGGAGATCGCCGCCTTCTTGGGAGAGGGCGACGCCGCGGAGCCGGTCGAACCCGGCGACGGCGCCAGAGTCTCCGATCCGCAAGACGGCGGAACCTCCGGCTGGACGACCCTCGCCGCACTTGCCGTCGCGGCGAGCATCGGCGGTGGCGTCGGCCTGAGACAGGCACGACGCAAGCGCCATGATCGGGTCCGGCGTGAGCGCGAGGAGCTCATCGACGGCGAGCTGCAGCGGCTCGAGCCCGGCGGCCACGAACTCCCTCGTCTCGACGACTATCTCGCCGAGTTCAGCGGCGACGCACCTGCGGCACAGACCGCCGATGCCCTACGGGCCTTGCGAGCGGTCGAAGATCAGCGAGTTCTCAACGGCCAGCCGGTCCTCCAGACCTTGTGGGCTGAGGGGCTCGTCGTCAACGTGGCCAAGGACCGACTCCTCGCGGATACGGCCGTGCCGCTCGAGCTCCGCGCGTCGGGCGAACGGGCGTTGTTGGAGACCGCCGTGCAGCAAGCGGCTCGCGACGCACTTGCCGTGCCGTACGACGAGCACGACCAGTTCACCGTCGCTCGCAACGAGGTGCGCCGCCTCGTCGACAGCCTCCGACCCCACCGCGTCGCTGCGGCGCGCTCCCGCATCGCCGACACGATCGTGACGCGCTTGACGGACACGAGTATCGGCACCGTTCTCCTCTCGGATGAGGGGCTGCGGATGGTTCAGGCCGGACCGGCCCTCGACGAGTCGGCATCCCTCGCCCAGTCGATCGGCGAGCTCGAGGTTGCCTACGCCACGGCGCAGGACAAGACCCAACGCCTCGAAACGCTGTACGAGAAGATCCCGTCGTCGACGACGCGGCCGGCAGTAGCCGCAGCGCTCGCCGACCTCGACACCGACCTCGATCGGGCGTACGACGACTACGAGAAGGTTCGGCGGCGCCTCCAGACCGAAGGCTCTGCGCTCGAAGCCGACGGGATGGACATCCCCGCCATCGCTGCGCTGCTGGTGATGAACAACGACGACGCCGACGTCGGCGAGTTCGTCGACGCGTACCGGACGATCCGCAACCGCGGCTTCGAACCGGATGAGGCCGTCGAGTACGCACTCGCCGGGCTCCGGGACCGCGGCGAGATCGAGCAGATCCGGGACGAAGCGGAACGCCTCGGGCTTCCGGTGTCGATCATGACGGCACTGCTGCGGCGCCGCGACGATGGCCCTGAGGTGTACGCCGACTTGCTGGACGAATTGGCCAACGAGGGCATCACCGGCGATACCCGCCGCACGATCGCCGGGATCCTCGCCGTGTCCCTCGAACCGGCGCAGGCGATGCGTCGCTGGCTCGACGCACGGCGCGCCCTGCTGTCCCTGGGGCTCAAAGGTGCCTACGCCGACGTCGCCGCTGCCTTTGGCGCCTCGGACCCGCGGGGTCCCCGAGTCTTTGCGCTGTCGTACGCGGCTACCCGCCAAGCGCTCGAACGGAGCTCGATCGACGATGCCGACCGGTTCGCACCCGAGTTGGCCCACGAAGGGACGCATGGTCGTGAGGACACGTGGACGGGTGAACCGATCCCGCGCGGGTTGTACGCCTACGACCCGTACACCCTGCTCTTCTACCACTGGATCATCACCAAGGGCCATCACGGCAGTTATGGATGGGAGCCCATCTACACCGACACGTCATGGGGTGGCGACCGTGGCTCATGGTGGTCGGGCACCGGCGGCTTCGGCGGCTGGGGTGGCGGCGGCGGTTTCAGCGGGGGCGGCGGCTCGTCTTGGGGTGGCGGCGGCTTTGGTGGCGGATTCGGTGGATTCGGCGGCGGTGGCGGCTTCGGCGGTGGCGGCGGCAGCAGCTGGTAGCTCATGGTCGAACGGATCACCAGCACGTCGAACCCGAGTGTCAAGGGATGGGCTCGTCTCAAAGACCGCAAGGGTCGCGCTGAGGCCGGTCGGTTCCTGATCGAAGGCCACCGGGAGATCACGCATGCCTTCTCCGCTGCCACCACGATCCACGAAGTCGTCGTCGCCCCCGAGCTCGCATCGCCACGCGAGATCGAGTTGGCGGAACGAATGGCCGACGTGGGGACCTCAGTGATCGAGGTCGGCCGTGCCGCGTTCGAGAAGCTCAGTTTCCGGCGTCACCCCGATGGTCTGCTCGCAGTTGCCAGCAGGTCCGAGCCGACGCTCAACGATCTCGTGCTCGGGAGCCCGGCGTTCGTCCTCGTCCTCGACGGTATCGAGAAACCCGGGAATCTCGGTGGCATCGTCCGAACCGCCGATGCCGCCGGCGTCGACGCAGTCATCCTGGTCAACGCTCGGTGCGAGCCGATGAACCCGAATGCGATTCGGGCATCGCAGGGTTCGGTGTTCGCAATCCCGATCTGTGTTGCCCCGGAGCCCGATGTTGCCGCCTGGATCGCCGATCGCGGGCTCCGGACGGTCGCCGCATCGCCCGAGGCCACCACGGCTGTCTGGGAAGTCGATCTCACCGGAGACGTCGCCGTAATCATCGGAGCCGAGGCGAACGGGGTCGGCCCGACTTTCCGGTCCCCCGGTACGACGGTGCAGATCCCGATGGTCGGCGCCGCCGACAGCCTGAATGCATCCGTGTCGGCCGGGATCCTGCTCTTCGAGATCGTCCGCCAACGGGGGTAGCCCGACCGTTTGCCCGCGCCGTCTACGAAGTCGTGTACTCGACGTCCGTGACGCTCAGTTGGATGTAGTCGAAGTCCCCGTCGGGCAACGACCAGACTCCGCTCCCCGCCGTGGGCACCTCGATCCCATTGAACACCTCATGCTGCGTGAGCGGCGTCGACCAGGGTGTCATCTCAAAGGAGCCGTCGACCTCACGTTCCCGATCTGCGCGGAAGTCGACGAGTCGACCGACCTCGTCGAACACGAAGACTCCGGCCTGGGTGACGCCGGCAGCCGTTACTGCTCCGCGAGCCGAGGTCTCGTCGATCGCTTCCCAGCGGATCAGGTCGGTGGCCCACACCGCGGGGAACCACATGGTCTCGTTGAGCCACCGCATCAGTGACGCACGATCCATCTCCGGCCCCGTGGCATCAACGGGTGTGAACAACCCGAGCAGTTTGACCCGCATCCGGCCGGCGCCGGCCTCGAGCGAATCCGTCGCTCGTCCTGCCGTGACACCGCCGATCTTCAGAGCGGCGGTCCAGATGAACTCGGGTGTATCGACGCCGTAGACCTCATGAGCCGTGAACCGCAACCACTTGCGGTCGGCCGCACTCCGGATCTGACCTTCCTGGCGAACCGTTACTCCCGTCGGTATTGCGGTGCCGATGACCCCGGCATGCCGGAGCGACCTTCGGACCGCCGCCGGCAGACCTTCGATCCGTGTCTCGTCGATGATGCGTTCGTCCACCATCAGCCGCCGTCCGCTACTTCGACGGCGTCATCGCGTTCACACCAGCGACAGACCACCCGTTCGACGGTCCGGCTCAACACCTCTTCCTCCTCGATCTCAACGTCGCCGCCGAGCGTGGCGTGCTCGAAACGACGCCGCCGCACGGCCTCGTACACATCGAAACGGGTCTTGTTGCCGCAGTGGGCACACCGGTAGGTCGTCATGGCTTGCGCAACTCCCAGAGGCCGTCGTCGTCCAGCATGCTGTTGATCATCTCGAGTCGGCGCAAACCGCTCCCGGCCGTCACCGCAGCCGTTGTGCGGATGGCGACGACCGGACCGTGTCGATACACCGTCGGCACGGCATCGACCCCGAGCGTCGTGGCTTCGTCGTAGGAAGCTTCGAGGTGCACCCGACCGTGGGTCACCAGCTGATCGGCAACCACAAAAGACTCGTCGAGTTGAGCGAGCTGCAACGCCAGCGGGATGATCTCATCACTCTCGACCGACATCCGCTCGGCATGCACGGCGGTGAGCACCGCGGCAACAAAGGCTCCATGGTTCATCACCGCATCGGTCCGAACGATCTCAGCTGCGGCAAGCAAGCGGGTGTGTCCGTCGAACGAGTCCGGAACTCCGCCGGCGGGAAACGCCTTCCACTCCAGCCCGAGCTTCGCCCCTTCCTGCTGCGCTGCGATCAGGACCTGGAAGAACCGCCACACGTCGGCGGACAGAAAGTCGTAGTAGAGCCGCCCCGCGAAGTCCATAGGAGGGAACGTACTACGTACTACGTACGACGTAGCCCGTACCCACACCTGAGACATGAGACCTGAGACCTGAGACGCCGGCGAATAAGCGCCGGCGAGTGACTATTCCGCGAATGGTCATCTTGACTAGTCAAGAAAATCGGGCGCATCGCCGAAGGCATCACTCAAGACCTTCATAGCCACGGATGGAC
>JASJAX010000157.1 GCA_030066755.1 Acidimicrobiia bacterium | reverse complement strand
CGCGCCCGCCAGGATCAATTGGTGTGTGCCGCGATACGGAATCCGCCCGAGGATCCAGAGTGCAGCCGCCGCGGCGAAGCCGTAGAAGGCGGCAACACCCAAGGTCTCGCCGATCTGCGTCGTGAACCAATCCGGCGAGTAGAACCAGTACGCCCGCTCGGAGTTGAGTTGAACGATGAAGCCCACGACGAACACCATTGCCGCGGCATTGAGCCCGATCCACTGCGGTCGTCGGCGCGGTGGTGCGTTCGGGGAAGGAATGGTCTCAGTCGTCATGACCGCACGATGCGGGGCGCAGATGAGCCGGCGATGAGTCCGCCGTGATCGAGCGATGAGATCCGGTGAGTCGCCGCCGGCTCAGTGGCGCGGCCGGCCGAGGAGGTCTCGTTCGCGGTCCATCCGCGAAAGCTCCTCGGCCCCGCTCAGAACGATCTCCGGATCGGTGGCGAAGTCGAGGTCACGGCTGCGGTCGGCGTAGTCCACCGTGTTGAGGATCACCTTCATTGCGTTGAGCCGAGCCTTGGGCTTGCTGTTCGAGCGGATGATCGTCCAGGGGGCCGACGAAGTCGATGTGCGCTCCAGCATCCGGTGCTTCATCTCGGTGAAGTCATCCCAGAATTCCTGCGCCTGAAGATCGACCTCGCTCAGCTTCCATTGCCGCAACGGGTCGCTGCGCCGCCGGGCGAAACGTTTCGCCTGCGTCTCCTTGTCGACACTGAAGTACATCTTGACCAGGATCGTCCCCTGGCGCACCAGGTCCTTCTCGAACCCGACGACACCACGAAGGAAATCCCGGTACTCATCCTTCGTGCAGAAGCCGAGCACGGGTTCGACCATCGCCCGGTTGTACCAAGAGCGGTCGAAGAGGACGATCTCGCCCCCGGTCGGAAAGTGTTGCACGTACCGCTGGAAGTACCACTGGGTCCGTTGCTGGTCCGTCGGCTTGCCGAGTGCGACGACCCGCGCTCGCTTCTCGTTCATGTAGCGGATGACTCGGCGGATCGTCCCGCCCTTCCCGGAGGCATCCCTGCCTTCGAACAAGACGATCATCGGGCGCTGCTCTGCCTCCAGATGCCGCTGGAGCTTCAAGAGCTCAACCTGATATGGATGAAGCGGCTTGTCCTTGCCGATCTGCGTGAGGAGCTTGTCGCGCTCCTGCTCGACAGCCTGAAGCCGCAGGCGCAGCTGATCCGCTTCGCTCAGGTCGGTGACCTCCACGTCGATGCCTGGGGACTGCACGTCGAGGTTCACGACGTTGTTCGGCACCGGCTCTGGATGTTCGGAAGTCGTCACATCGACCCTTCAATTTCGCGGCTTTCAGGAGCACTGTATTTGACCACGAGCGTCAGGTCCACCCGATTCGGCCGTCCGACACGCATCGGGACGTTGTCACGCTAGATTCCGCCGTCGATATTCGACTCGAACGAACCTTGGGGGGACGTGCTCATCGCATCGACTCGACGCCGATCGTGGGTGCTTCTGGCCCTGTTCATCGTCGTCGCCGCTGCCTGTGACGACGCTGCGCCGGCGCCGGAACCCACGATTGAGCAGCCACCGACGACGGTCGCCACGACGCTGCCTCCCGCAACAACGCCGCCGCCTCCTCCGGTCACCACGACGGTCGCCCCACCCTCAGAGCACCGCATCGGAGTGCGTTCGGGTGCGGACGGTGCCGAGTTCTTCGACCGCCTCACCGGCGAGACGTGGATCGCTCGCGGCTTCAACCACTGGCGGTGGGAGCTGCGCGGCGGCTATCTGATGGATCAGACGTTCCGCGCAGGGGCATTCAATCATCTCGACGAGGCCAAGGCAGACCTCGCAGCGATGGCGGACTACGGGTACAACGCAGTGCGCATCTGGTTCGCCGCCTGTTTCGACGGTGCGGTCGGCTGCTTCTCCGAGGGAGATGCGTCGGTACGCCGCGAGTACCTGGCGAACGTTGCCGACTACCTCTGGACGGCACGCGAGCTCGGGATTCAGGTGATGTTCACCGTCGATGACCTCGTCGGCGACCGATACACGTCGGGCATGAACCGACACCCGGAGTTCGAGGGCTACAACCGACACGATCTGACCGCAGGCGGCATCGAGGACCAAGTGCGCTTCTGGGAGGATGTCGTCGGCGGCCTGATCGACGCCGGTGCGCCGCTCGACGTCATCTGGGCGTACGAACTGCGCAACGAGCAGTTCTTCGAGGCAAACCGCGCACCCTTCGGTGTCGTGGATGAGGTCACGACGGCAAACGGCGAGACCTACGACCTGACCGACCCTGCTGAGGTCAAGCGTATGCTCGACGAGGGACAGGCGCACTGGGCACGAACGCTTGCGTCGACGATCAAGGCACTCGATCCGACGGCGCTGGTGACGGTCGGGTTCTTCGCCTCGGGGCAAGGGCCGCGCGTGTTCGGGCCGCCCGACCAGCGTCTCGTCGACCCACGGCCGATCCTCGAGGTCGGAGAGATCGACTTCATCGACTTCCGCGAGTATCCGGGCTTCATGCCCGGCGGATGGGACACCGTCTGGGCCAACTCATTGCTCGGTGACGCCGTAGACGTACCGATCGTCATGGGCGAGTTCGGTGCGTTCTACTCGGCGTACGACACCATCGAGGAGGCGATCACGGCCCAAACCGACTGGCTCGCCAAGGCATGCGCCGAGGGATTCGACGGCTATCTCGGGTGGGTGTGGGACAACCTCGATACGTACGACGAGACCTGGGACGCGGTTGGGAACGACGGTGCGATCGCTGCCGCCCTGTCGCCTGCCGCGCTCCCCGACCCTTGCGACGCGCCACCACCGGCGACCGGCAACCTGGCGTACGCCAAGCCCACGACGGCGTCACTGTGGGAGGAGTCCGACGAGTTCGTGGCGCCGCCATCGAACGCCGTGGACGGATCGGAAGGGACGTGGTGGACGGCACCCGACGCCGGACCGCAGTGGATCGAGATCGATCTGGTCGACCCGGCGGCGATCGACCGGATCCGTCTCCACACCGACCTCGGTGCCGACACGCCGCTCCGCGTCGTCGTCGAGCTGCTCGCCGAGGACCGTTCCGTTGTTGCCACGCACGAGTTCACCACCAAGACGTCGACGAGTTCGCTCACGCTCGAGCACACGTTCAACGCCCCGCCGACGGAGGTCCGGTTCGTTCGGATGACGACCTATCGCGATGCGTGGATCATCTGGCACGAAATCGAGGTGTACGGACACCAGTGACGTCGCCTCCCCTCGCCATCGGGTTGGCAGATTCCTAGGCTCGACCCAGCAGCACTCGGAGGAAGCCTGGACCTCAACCTGACGCGGCGGCAACTGTTCACGATGTTCGCCGCGCTCTACTTCGTGCAGGGTGTGATCCAGGCCTACCAGCTGAACTTCTTCAAACCCCACATGGACTCCGAGGGCATCGATGCCGACCGGTTGGCAATCGTGGCCTCGCTCGCACTGCTCCCCTTCGTCATCAAGTGGATCTACGGACTGATCTCCGACAAGTACCCCTTGTTCGGACGTGGCCACCGGGTGCCGTACATGATGATCGGGCTCGTTTCGACCGCGATCGCGTTCTTCGTAGCGTTCTTCATCGATCCGTCGGAGAGCTTTGGCGTGCTCGCCGCCATGGTCTTGACCGCGACGTTCTTCATGGCGCTGTTCGATACCGCCGCCGATGCCCTTGCCGTGGACGTGGTCGTCCCCGAGGACCACAGCCGGGTCCAGGCATGGATGACGAGCGGTCGAGCGGCCGGGCTGGTGATCCTCTCGCTCGTATTCGGACTCATCGCCGACACGATCGGGTACCAGGCGATCTTCCTCGTGATCGCTGCGCTGCTCCTGCTCCCCCTGTGGTACGTGACCCGAGTGCAAGAGCCGGTCGAGCGCACCCCGGCTCACACGTTCGATCGCCGCGCTTTTCGGGTGATGACCCAGCCCCGGTATCTGGTGTTTGGGCTGTTCTTGGTCCTGGCCTGGACGTGCTTCCAAGGCATCGACGGGCTCGTGACGTTCTACATGTCGAACGAACTCGATTCATCGGGAGGCACCATCGGGCTCTACGGGACGCTCAAGGGCCTCGGCATGGTCGTCGGTGCGGTCGGACTGTCGGCTCTGGTCCAGCGCTTCGGACGGGCTCGAGCGGCGCTCGTCACGCTGGTCTCGGTAGCCGGAGGAGGGTTCATGTTCAGCGCCCTCGAGTCCGAGACATCGATCCTCATCGTCGCCGCAATCTGGGGTGTCGCCGTTGGGCTGCAGTGGACGACGTATGTCACGCTTTCGATGGGAATCACGGATACCCGGATCGCTGGGTCCATGTTCGCCATCCTCCAGACCATGTCGAACATCGGTATCGGGGCCGGTGAGGGTGTCGCCACCGCGCTGTCGGACAACATCGGGTTCTCGAGTGTCTTCCGCATGCTCGGCATCGGCAGTCTGCTGGTGGTCCCGCTCCTGCTCTGGGTCTCGCGGCGATTCCGAGCGCTCTGGGAGCGCACCGACACGGATGCCGTCGTGGGAGCCGGCTGATGTTCGATCCGGTCGCCGTTCTTCAGCAGCTCGTCAGGATCGACACGACGAATCCGCCGGGGAACGAAGGCCCGGCCGTCGACGTGATCCGGGCCCTGCTCGACGATGCGGACGTGGCGACTGAGGTCCTCGCCAAGGATCCGGACCGACCCAATCTGATCGCACGCATTCCGGGCTCCGGGGCGGCGCCGCCCCTCCTGCTGCAGGGTCACGTCGACGTGGTCCCGACGGCGGGCCAACGGTGGGATCACGATCCGTTCGGCGGCGACATCATCGACGGCTACCTCTGGGGCCGTGGCACCCTCGACATGAAGGGTGCCGTGGTCATGATGACTCATGCGCTCGTCGCGCTCGCCGAGTCCGGTCGGCCGCCGGCGGGCGACATCATCCTCGCGGTGGTCGCCGATGAGGAGAACCACGGAGACTACGGGGCGCGATTCCTGGTCGAGGAACACCCCGACCGATTCGACGGCGTGCGGTACTGCCTCGGCGAGTTCGGCGGATTCCCCTTCCAACTCGGGGGAACGACGTTCTACCCGATCCAGATCGCCGAACGAGTCAGCGTGAAGTTCCGGCTCACGATCCGTGGAGAGGGCGGGCACGGGTCGCTGCCCCATCGAGGAGGTACCACGGCTCAGCTGGGGAAGGTCCTGACCGCGTTGGATCGGCGCCGCATGCCAGTTCATATCGTGCCCGCCACCCGCCTGATGCTCGAAGCAATGATCGATCACACGTCCGGCGCAGTTCGAACGGCCCTGAAGGGACTCCTCGAACCCCGAATGGCGGGCATGACTCTTCGGGCCCTCCGGTCCCGTCTCGAGACACTCGAACCGCTCCTGCGCAATACGGTGAGCGCAACCGTGCTCCGGGGAGGCGACAAGCACAACGTGATCCCGGCAGAGATCGAGGTCACGCTCGACGGACGTATGCTGCCGGGGCTGACCCCAGAGGTCATGGCAGACGAGCTTCGCGCCATCGTCGGACCGGTACCCGAGATCGAATACACCGTCGATGCGGCTTCAGCAGCCACGTCGGATCCCGACCTTGGTCTCTTCGATCTCCTCGCCGACATCATTCGGAAGCATGATCCGTCAGGCGTGCCCGTGCCGTTCCTGCTTCCCGCAGTGACCGACGGCCGGTGGTTTGCCCAGCTCGGCATCCAGCCGTATGGCTACACCCCGCTGATGCTGCCCCACGGCTTCGAGTTTCAGTCCGTCGTCCATGCCGCCAACGAGCGGGTGCCGACGGATGCGATCCTGACGGGCAGTCGGATGCTCGCCGACCTGCTCACCCGGTACGCCGGTTGAGCGCACTCAGCTCGAGCAGAACACCGCCGCGGCGATCTCGCCGCTGATCTCGATGTGCCGGTCGCCGACGGCGAGCAGTGTGGTTCCGTCGTCGGCGCGACCGACCACGGCGATCCGAGCGCCGGCCATCACCCCCTCGTCGTGTAGGAAAGCGGCCACGGTGCCGCCCCCATCCACCCGCACCACGCTCACCGTCGAACCCACCTCGGCATCGCGTAGCGGACGACCGGCGCCGGGCCGAGTGCCGCCCGGTGCATCCGCTGCGGGAATGGGACGTCCCTGCGGGCCCATGGCCGGCTCCCCGAGGAACGATGCAAGGCGTTGCTCGACTTCTGGAGGCGTGACATGTTCGAACTCGCACGCCGCATCATCTGCGGCTTCGGGTGACAAGCCGAGATGGTCGGCGAGGAAGACGCCCCACAGCCGGCGGCGACGAAGGACGCCGGCGGCGATCGCTTCGCCTCCGGGCATCAAGGTGACACCTTTGTACGGGGTGTAATCCACCAGCTCTCGGGCCGCCAGCTTCTTGACCATCTCATTCGCTGCGACCTGCGAGACCCCGAGCGCTTCGGCGACCAGCGGCATCGGAACCGGGCCGTCATGGCC
>JASJAX010000026.1 GCA_030066755.1 Acidimicrobiia bacterium | reverse complement strand
GACCTCAGAGAGCAGGCCGAAGTGCGCAGCTCCTGATTCCGAGATCGCCTGGCTGAGGGCCTCGCGAGCGCTCACTTCCGCATCGAACTGGGAGTCGGCATCGAGGTCGACTTCCATCCAGAGCGCTGCGGTGTCGAGGTCGGCCCGGACGTTGACTCGACGCACGCCGTCGGCATGAGCCATCTCGTTGCACACGGACTTGAAGTGCTCGCGGAGCTCCTCCGCGCCTTCACCGTCCCACCCGATCCGGCGGGACACCGAGAATTCGAACGCAATTCGATGCGTGACCACGGAAACCCCCATGTGCGTTCCGTCTTCGTCTCTTGCCCAGCCCCAGTATGAGCAGCCGAATCAGCGTTCCACAAGGGGGATTGCGGTTCGGGTGGTGGGACTAGTTAGGCCCGGCCTTCGGCCGGAGTACTGAGTACCGAGTACTGAGTACAGAGACCAGAACCCCCCGCCACCACCGAACGCGCCCGAAGCGGCTTGCACGGTGCCGATGCCGAAGGCGAGGCTGGGGGGTGTCTGAGGGGGCGGCTCCGCCGATCCCCCTCAGTCCGGGATCGCAGCGAGCGTACTGGCGACTGGCTACTCGGCGGCGAAGCCGCCGCACTGGCGACTGGGAGCGGGGCGGAGCCCTGCGATCTGCGAGCGCAGCGAGCTGTTACACTCCCGTCCGCCTCAGGAGGTCGTTCCGTTGGCATACCGATGTGAGATCTGCGGCAAGGAGCCGTGGGTCGGCAAACAAGTCAGTTTCTCGCACAAGCGATCCAGCCGGCGCTGGTTGCCGAACATCCAGCGTGTTCGGGTCAAGCACGGGAGCAACTCGAAGCGGATTCGGGTCTGCACGTCGTGCATCAAGGCCGGCAAGATCGAGAAGGTCTGATCGATGCAGGGAGTCGTCAAGGTCTACGACCCGGAAACCGGTGTTGGAGTGATCGTTCGTGACGACGACCGCAGTGAAGTCCTGATCGCTCCCGGCTCGTTGGCCGGGTCGCTGTTCCGTACCCTGCGTCAGGGTCAACGTGTCGTGTTCGATCTCGAAGATCAGGACGGACGCGAGGTTGCTACGCGCATGCGGTTCGGCTCCGACGGTTATTAGGCGATCGGCGCAAGCGCCGATCGAGTACTGAGTACCAAGTACCGAGTACCAAGTACGGACTCCTCTCCGACAACTCCGTGGCCCCTGCGCGCCGAGATCGACCGGTATGCTGGACAGAAGCACACACTGTGAGAAGGGGTATCCACCGTGGTCGAGGCCTACATCCTGATTCAGACTGAGGTCGGGCGTGCCGCACAGGTGGCGGATGCCATCGCCGCGATCCCCGGCGTTGCCTCTTCGGAGGCGGTGACCGGCCCGTACGACGCCATCGTCCATGCTCAGGCCGAAGACGTCGACTCCCTGGGCAAGCTCGTGGTCGCCAAGATCCAGTCGGTCGAGGGCATCACCCGAACGTTGACCTGCCCGGTCGTGAAGATCTAGCCGGCACTTCAGGCCGCGCCGCGTTCAGTCGGAGCGCAACGCAAGCTGCACGAGTTCGTCGCACAGCTCTGCGTACGACATCCCGCTCGCCATCCACATCTTGGGGAACCCTGAGATCGGGGTGAACCCCGGCATGGTGTTCACTTCGTTGATGAGGAAGCCTCTGCCCCGCTCCTCGAACAGGAAGTCAACCCGAGCCAGGCCACGGCACTCCAGCAGGCTGAATGCCCGGGCGGCCAACTCCTGGACTTCGAGGACATCGGGACTGGTCAGCTCGGCCGGCGCAATGAACCGGCTCGCCTCGTCTCGATACTTGGCGTCGTAGTCGTACCAATCGGCCTCGAGGACGATCTCCCCCGGTTGGGAGACTCGAGGGCCTTCGAGCACGGCGACCTCGATCTCGCGACCCTTGATCGACTCTTCGACGATGACCTTGTCGCCGTATCGCAGTGCGTCCTTGATGCCGAACCGAAGCTCGTCTTCAGACTCCGCCTTCGACACGCCGACGGACGACCCGAGTTCTGCCGGCTTCACGAATACCGGCAGACCGAGTGCGTCGACAACCCGGGCGACGACGGCATCGGGATCGTCGAACTCGGAGCGGCGCACGACCTCCCAAGCCGCCGTGTCGATCCCCGCCGCCTTGAACAGCTGCTTTGCGATGTCCTTCTCCATGGCGACCGCCGAGGGCAAGACCCCGCACCCTGCGTACGGCACCCCAATCATGTCGAAGAGTCCCTGGATGGTGCCGTCCTCGCCATACGGACCGTGGAGAACGGGGAACACGACATCGAACCCGATCTCGTCGTCACCCACGCGCAGCACTCCGTTCGGAACCGTGATCGTGGCAGGACGGCCTTCGGCGATCAGCGGAGAACGCGTCTGATCACCCAGGTGCCAGGACCCATCTTTGGCGATCCCGACTGCGATGACCTGGTGACCGGCGCCGATCAACGCCTCCCGCACTGCGACGGCCGAGGTGCAGGAGACCTCGTGTTCCGCCGAGCGCCCCCCGTACAGGAGAAGTACCCGTGACATACGGATGGAGGTTACCGTGAACCTCACAAACGCAGGCATTGAGGTTGACGGTGCTCGAACGGGAGCGGTTCATCACATATCGCATCCGGGTGGTGTGGTTCGGCCTGGCCGTCTCCTGGTTGACCCTGGTCAGCGCCCTCTTCTGGGCTGCGGCACAGGACGGGTTGACCAACGATCTCACCATCCGCATCGCGATCCTGGGAGCGAGCCTCGTCCTGCTCACCGTGTTCCCGTGGCGTCGGCTCCTGCGCGGCCGGGTCGGCGACCCGGCCATCGTGCTCTGGTGCGTGCTCATCCTCGTCGCGCTCCTCGTTGTTGCCGACGCCACACCCAACGATCCCATCGTTGCCTTGTATCTGGGCGTGATCGTGTTCGCCAGCGCGCTGTTGGTTCCACCGTCGGTGGTTGCGCTCGTTGCCGTCTTGTCGACCGCCGCATACGGGCTTGCGCTCTGGATCGACGACCGCTCGCTGTCCGGCGACGACATCGGTATCCACCTCGTCGCCTTCCTCTTGACGACGGTCTTCGCCCTGATCGCTGCGATCGGAATCAACCGCGAACTCCGAGCCGCTTCCGATCAGCTCGAGCGACTCGACGACGAGAGCCGCCGGCTGGAAGCGCAGCAGCGCGAGCTCGACCAGCTCTACTCCGTATCCCGGACGATCGGATCGGGAAGCAATCTGAAGGAAGTGCTCCCCGAGTTGGTAGGACGTGTCGTCACCGCCGTCGGCGGCAAGCTCGGCATCGTGTTCCTCTACCGCCCGGAAGAGGAGGCCCTCGAGCTGCTGTCTCCGGTCTGGGTCGCCGGGCAAACGGTCGATGCGGAGGGGTATCACCTCGCACTGACCGATCGAGGCACGATCCAGCGGGTCTTCACCTCGGGTGAGCCGCTGATTCGAAACGATCTGGCGGGCACTGGGGCCGGCGATGAGTTGTTGTCGGATCTCGACACATCGAACGTGGTGGCCGTTCCGCTCCGGGTCGAGAGCAAGACCATCGGAGTTCTGATGGTCGCCGACAAGAGCCCGGGCGAGTTCACCCTCGACGACGCTGATCGACTCCAAGCGCTGGCGGCGCCATCCGCCCTCGTCCTCAACCAGCTCACCCGCTTCGAAGAAGCGCAGGAGACCGGGCAGAAGATGGCCGAACTGGCCCAGATGAAGACCGACTTCGTGTCGGTCGTGAGCCACGAGCTTCGGACGCCCCTGACCTCCATCATCGGGTCGCTCAAGACCCTGCAGCGACCCGAGCTAGCGCCACCGGCTCCGAGCGCGCGGGACCTCGTATCGACGGCAGAACGCCAAGCCAACCGACTGCGAGCGTTGATCGAAGACCTCCTGGTGGTATCCAGGCTCGACAACCAGGCGCTGCCGGTTCGACCGCTGCCGACCGCGGTCGTCGAGGCAATCGAGGAAGTCGTCGATGAGATCCCGCGAGCATCCGAACTCGCCACAGTCCAGGCCGCCGGGCGTATCCCGATGATGGAGGTCGATCAGGACCATGTGCGACGGATCGTCACGAACCTGATAGAGAACGCACTG
This sequence comes from Acidimicrobiia bacterium, assembly GCA_030066755.1. Lineage (GTDB taxonomy): Bacteria > Actinomycetota > Acidimicrobiia > Spongiisociales > UBA5794 > JASJAX01. The sequence continues at coordinate 28,926 of JASJAX010000026.1, read as the reverse complement.
AAATACGCTCCGGAGAGCCCAATCGAAGTGATGATCCGCTCGTATGGTGGCGAAGTCTGGATCTCCGTGATCGACCACGGGCCGGGGATTCCGTACGAGCTCCACGAGCACATCTTCGAGCCGTTCACGCAGGTCGGCAGACATGAGACCCGCCACGTCGGCGGAACCGGCTTGGGTCTCTCGATCGTTCGGGGGCTGTCGGAGGCCATGGGAGGCAGGGTCTGGTACGAGCCGACTGTCGGCGGCGGCGCCACGTTCACGGTGGCGCTGCCGATGACCGCCGCGTTGCGGCCGTCACCCGGCTTCTAGGCGCCCCTCCTACTCTGCCCGCCAGTCGGACCAGTCGACCACCCGCTCGCCGGAGATCGTCGCGGCGATGTTGGCAACAAACCGGGCTCGGTAGTGACGGAAGTTCGATCGAAGCGCCGGAGGCGCCGGCTCGAGAATCGTGACCTGCGGGAGGTGCCGGTAGAGGCGTTGTACGGTCAACCGCTTGTGCAACGGGTCTTCGGCCTCGGACGGGACGATCGCAACCGGGATCCCGATGTGCTCGAGCTCCACATCCAGGACTCCCCGGATCGTCTGGCCCGCGAGGAGACGGTCGGCCGTCGCTCCGCCGGCGACTGGAATGATGCGCTCGCGAACCGACGCGTCAATGGCCACGTCGCCTGCCGTCGCCGGCCAACACAGGATGAGCGAACGCGCCACACCCGGCATGTCGATGGCGGCGCGCAGTGCTGCCGAGCAGCCGTTGGATGCGGCAACCACTGCGACCGGATCACTCGTCCGCGACGAGATGGCCATGAGTAACCCATCACGTTCCTCCTCCCACGACCGTGGGGCCGTCGGGCGCGCCGGTGCGTGCACGGCGAATCCGGCGGCCCGCAGGCCGGCACCAATTCCCGTCCGGCCCCAGAATGCGGCCGAGTCGACGTCCTCGTACAAGCCGCCGTGAACCAGAACGAGCGGCGTCGCAGCCATCAGTGGACGGCACCGTCCTCCCCGAAGCCGGCAGCGATGGCGTGGACGCCGCCGTCGACGTGGATGACCTCGCCCGTGACCATCGTTGCGAGATCGGAGAAGAGCACGCATGCCATGTTCGCCACGGGCCCGGGATCGGCGGTGTCCCACCCCAATGGGGCACGCGCTGCCCACACGTCGTTGTACTGCATGAATCCTGGGATCGACTTGGCCGCAACGGTGCCGAGCGGTCCCGCCGAAATCGCGTTGACGCGGATGTTGTCCGGTCCGAGATCGCGCGCCAAGTAGCGAGTCACCGATTGGAGGGCCGATTTGGCCACGCCCATCCAGTCGTACGACGGCCAGGCCTGTGAGTTGTCGAAGTCCAGCGTCACGAGCGACCCACCGCCCGCCTCGCTCATGAGCGGCTGCAGGCCTGCGGCGAGCGTCTTGTAGGAGAACGCCGAGGTCAGGAACGCCGTGGACGCGCTCTCCGCGGGAGCCGTCAGGAAATTGCCGCCCAGAGCATCGTCCGGGGCAAAGGCGATTGCGTGGAGGGCACCGTCGACCGCACCCCATTGCTCCCTGAGGTGGGCGACGAGGGCATCCATGTGCGACTCGTCGTTGATGTCGAGCTCGATCACCTCGGCGGGCCGCGGCAGGCGCCCCGCAGAACGCTGGGTCAGTCGTATTCCCCGCCCGAAACCCGTCAGCACCACTTCGGCGCCTTGTTCCTGGGCCACCCGCGCCGTGTGCCACGCGATCGAGCCGTCGGTGAGCACACCGGTGATAACGAGTCGCTTGCCTTCGAGCAGCACCTATCCCCCTCCTCCAGGGTCCGGCGAGCAATGGTAGACCGTTGACTCAGTCGGGGATATCGGCCGATCGCCTCAGTTGACGAACCCGTTGGCCCTGAGTCCGAGGCCCATGACGAACAGCAGCATGAGGCCGTACGTCAGGGCGGGTCGCTTCGCCATCGCTGCGCGGTAGACATAGGCGAGCGAGAGCGTGATGGCGATGACGACGCCGTAGAACACGTGGAATCCGGGCGCCTGATATGTCGGAAACTCCGACTCGAGCTGTTGGAGGAGCAACAAACCGAGACCCACCTGGACCAAGGCGGCTCCGATCGCCGCTCCGCGACCGATCGCGAAGGCGCGGCCGGGAGGTCGCTTGAGAACGGCGAGCACCAGGCCCCACGCACCGACGAGGCCGGTGCTCAGCACTGCCACCCAGAACCACGTGGCATGGAGGTCACGCATCGTTCGGGAGCGTAGCGACGGCCGGCGTCGTCTGATTCACCGGAGAAAGCGAATCCTGTTGTTCCCCGCTCACGCGGTACGGTGACCGCGTGACCGAGTACCCGGCCCAGTGCCCACAACCCGTCGACCGTCCGGTGATGCTGCAGACCTGGTCCGATCTCGTGTTCCTTCACTGGCCGTACGAGCCGACGCACCTCGAGTCGCTGCTTCCGCCCGGCGTCGTGCCAGACACGTTCGACGGTAAGGCATGGATCGGACTGATCCCATTCTCCATGGAACACATTCGGCCGCCGGGATTCCCGCGCGGGATCCCGTGGATCGGCACGTTCCCGGAGACCAACGTACGGACCTACGTGCGAGGACCGGACGGTCGGCCTGGCGTCTGGTTCTGCTCGCTCGACATCACGCGCCTCGGAGCTGTTCTCGTCTCATGGCTGTCGTACAAGATCCCGTATGTGTGGTCGAAGATGACCTACTCGAGAGCCGGCGACTTCCGCACGTACACGACCCGACGACGCTGGCCCGGGCCGCGCGGCGCATCCAGCGAGTTGGTGGTCGAGGTCGGCGAGCGCATCGCCGACGACGACTTGACCGACTTCGACCACTTCCTCACCGCGCGATGGGGTCTGTGGGCGGTTACCAAACGTGGACCGCGCTATGCCCCGGTGGATCACGCACCGTGGCCGCTGCATCATGGCGCCGTGCATCATCTCACCGACGAGCTCATCACCGCAGCCGGGTTCCCTCCGCCCGTGGGTCCGCCCCACGTGCGCTACTCCCCCGGTGTCGACGTGCGAATCGGAATGCCGGGACCGCCGCGCTAGCTCGATGTTGTGACGTCGGCGATCGTCGCTGCCACGGCTCGCAGGAGGTCCGCGGCGGCGAGCTTCACCGACACGCCGTGCGCTCCACCACCGAGTGACACTTCGTCGAGTTCGCTGATCGTGGCGTCGGCGATCACGGGCCAGGGACGGCTTGACCCGAACGGCGTGATCGTTCCCCGCTCGTAGCCGGTCGCCTCGAGGGCTTCGCCGGCATCCGGCAGGCTGAGGCGCCTCACCTCGAGCAACGCTCGAAGCTTGGGCCAGTCGATGACCCGATCCCCCGGTACGAGGACGAACACGTAATCATCGTCGCCGCGCCGCACGACCAAGGTCTTGAGCAGCGCACGAACCTCGACGCCGCGCATTTGGGCTGCCTCGGCGAGGCTCGCGGCGCGACCGGTGCGCACCACCTCATGGGGAATCGCCGTGTGCTGAAGCGCCTCGAGCGCCGGTGTCGACTCAGGCATCGAGACCGCGCAAGACCTCGAGGATCTCATCGATGTCTGCGTGATCGCCTGCGTAGTCCTCGAAGTCGGCATAGTGCAGCGTGTCGCCGGGCCCGATGACGAGCGTTGCGCCCAGTTGCATCGGGCGCTTCCCGGCACGACGCTGCCGATGTCCGCCGATGGTCGACCGGGCGCCGGCCGCCCACTGTCCGGGATGGAAGGCCGTCCGCACGCCCGCCTTCTTGGTTCCGACGATTCCGGCAGCAGTGCCGTCCTCGTCGAGCAACACGGGAAACGGAACGGACTCGTCCTCGATGAACGCCTCGGCATACCGCCGCCCGCCCGTCCCGATCGCGGTGACGGCGGCCCCGGTGGCCAGGATCTCCTCGTACCGATCTCGGACCTGACCGGCCCGCTCGCGACACGTCAGTCAACCGAAGTGCCGCAGGAAGAGAATGACCTGCGGTTGATCGGACCACAGCTCACCCAGACGTTGCGGCGCTCCTGAAGAATCGACGACTTCGTGGTCGGCAAGCGCTTCGACATCGAATGGCATGGTGTGGGAGCCTACCGTCGATTCGCGGCCGTCCAATCTGGTCGCTCGACGGCGAATCGACGTATGCTCGTGTTAGGCGGCGAGGGGAGGACGGATGACGCAGCGCACGCTCGAGTGCAGCGGCCTACGAAAGGTCTTCGACGATCTGGTTGCCGTCGATGATGTCGGCTTCCACATCGATGCCGGCGAGACGTACGGCCTGCTCGGCCCCAACGGAGCCGGCAAGACGACGTCGATCTCGATGATCTCGGGCCTGTTGATGCGGGATGGTGGCACCGTGACCGTCGGCGGTCGCGAGATGACCACCACCAGCACCGACGCCAAGGCGCTGCTCGGGCTGGTCCCGCAGGACATCGCCGTCTATCCGGATCTCACGGCGCGGGAGAACCTCACCTTCTTCGGCCGGCTCTACGACATGGACGGCAAGACGCTGAAGGCACGCGCCGACGAGGTGCTCGAGATCATCGGCTTGTCGGACCGCGCCGACGATCGGACCGAAGACTTCTCCGGCGGCATGAAACGTCGCCTCAACATCGGGATCGGGCTGCTGCACAAGCCGGCGTTGCTCATCCTGGACGAGCCGACCGTCGGGGTCGATCCGCAGAGCCGCAACGCCATTCTCGAGAGTGTCGAGCATCTCAGCCGAGAAGGTATGGCCGTCCTCTACACGACGCACTACATGGAGGAGGCCGAACGACTGTGTGATCGGGTGGGCATCATCGATCACGGGCAGATCAAGGCTGAGGGGACCCGACGCGAGTTGGTCCAGATGGTTGGCCAACACGATCGGGTTCGCCTCGAGACCACCGGGTCCGTCGACGCAGCAGTTGCCGCCTTGGACGCGCTGGACGGGGTTGCCAAGAGCGACGGTGGTGATGGGTCGATCGAACTGCTCGTGATCGAAGCGGGTGAACACCTCACCGAGATCCTCTCCGTCGTCACCGAGTCGGGAGTCGCCGTCTCGGGCGTCGATATCGACGAACCCAACCTCGAATCGGTGTTCCTCCACCTCACGGGACGGGCCCTCAGGGACTGATGATGCGCACGACATGGATCATTGCCCGGAAGGATCTCAGGCAGCGGATCCGCGACCGGTCGGCGCTCATCGTCGGGATCCTTGCGCCACTCGGACTCGCGGCCATCTTCAGCTTCGTGTTCAACCCGATCTCCGAGTTCGAGTTCAGCGCCGACTACGTCGTCGTCGACGAGGACGGCGGACCGGCAGCCCGCCTCTTCGTTGATCAAGTCCTCGGCGGGCTCGCCGCAAGCGACGACATCACCGTGGAAGAACTCGATACGGTCGATGCGGCTCGCGCGTTGGTCGACGTCGAACTCGATCCGTTCTCCGACATGGAGACGGCCGATGCTGCGTTCGTCATTCCCGCCGGGTTCTCGAGCGCAGTTGCATCGCCAGACGAAGCGCGACTCGAGGTGCTGGCGAGCCGTGGCTCCTCGACCGCTGCAGGCGTCGCCGTGGCCATCGCCGAGCAGTTCGCCGGCGAGATCCAAACGGCCCGGGTCGCGGCCGCAACTGCCGAAGTACTCGGCGCCGAAGGCGACCGTGCCGACACGGGATTCCGTGCCCTCGCCATCCCAAGCCTCGCATCCGTGGTCGATGCGGAGGCGACCAGCAAGATCCTCGATGGAACCACGTTCTACGCCGCCGGACTGGCGATCTTCTTTCTCTTCTTCACCGTGCAGTTCGGCGTCAACGGGCTCCTCGAGGAACGCCATGCGGGAACCCTCCCCCGCCTCTTGGCAGCGCCGATTCCGCAGGCGGCGATCATCGGCGGGAAAGCAATCACCGCGTTCGTGCTCGGGGTCGTGAGCATGGTCGTCCTCGTGGCCGCGAGCACCCTGATGTTCGGCGCCGAGTGGGGCAATCCGATCGGAGTGTTCCTGCTGATCCTGGCCGGGATCTTCTCTGCCATCGGCATCATGGGCATCGTCGGTGCATTCGCGAAGACGGCCGAACAGGCCGGCCTGTTCTCCTCGATCATCGCCGTCGTCCTCGGATTCCTCGGCGGTACGTTCTTCCCGATCGGGCAGGCCGGCGGCATCCTCTCGCAACTCCGATTCATCACGCCACACGCCTGGTTCATGCAGGGCTTGGGTGATCTGGCCGGCGGAAACGTCGCCGATGTGTTGCCGGCCGTCGTGGCCCTCGTGGTCTTCGGGCTCGTCTGCGGTGCCGCCTCGTTCTACGGCGTGCGGAAGGGGCTGAGCCGTTGAAGAGCTTCACGATTGCCGCCGTCAACCTGAAACGCTTCGTGCGCGATCGCAGCAACGTCTTCTTCGTCTTCATCTTTCCGATGCTGCTCATCCTCGTGCTCGGCTCGGCCTTCGGCGGTGACTTCCAGGCCCGGCTCGGCGTCATCGCAGAATCCGAAGACCCGTTGGCGCAGGATCTGGTCACGCGACTGCAGGCGATCGAAACCGTTGCGGTTGTCGAAGCCGACTCGGCCGAGGGTGCGCTCCGCAGCGTCGAACGGGGCGAGCTCGAAGCGGCAGTGATCATCCCCGCCGACTACGACGAGGCGATCGGTTCGGGCAGGACGGTGTCGGTCGAGTTCCTCGCCCGATCCGCGCAAGAGGCCAGCAGCCTCCGCAGCAACGTCGAATCGGCGATCACGCAGCAAGCCGTCGTGCTTCGGGCCGCCCGCTTCGCCGAATCGGAGGGCCTGGCGACGTTCGACGCTGCGCTGAGCACGGCAACAGCGACCGAGGGATTCATCGGAGACGTCTCCGTTGACGTCGTTGCCGTCGGCGAGGCCTTTGCGCTGGACGAACTCGGGCAGTTCGACTCGAGCGCCCAGACCCAGCTGCTGCTGTTCGTGTTCCTCACTTCCTTGGCCGGATCATCCGCGCTGATCCAGACCCGGCGTCTCGGGGTCGCCCGACGCATGATCGCCACCCCGACCCAGGTGCGGAATGTGCTCGTCGGTGAGGGACTGGGCCGGTTCGCCGTGGCCCTCGTTCAGGGGCTGTTCATCATGATCGGGACGTGGCTCATCTTCGGTGTCGACTGGGGTGACCCGATCCTCGCCACGGTCATCCTGCTGCTGTTCTCGTTGGTCGGCAGCGGCGCTGCGATGCTGATGGGCGCCGTGTTCTCGAACGATGAACAGGCGGGCGGCATGGGTGTACTGCTGGGCCTCGGCCTCGCCGCCCTCGGCGGGTGCATGATGCCGCTCCAGGTCTTCGAGCTGATCGCACCGGGGCTCTACACCGTTGCACACATCACACCGCATGCGTGGGGGCTCGAGGCGTTTGACTCGATCGTGCTCAGCAACGGCACCTTCACCGACATTGCCGTATTCCTGCTGATCCTCGTCGGGTATGCCGTGGTCTTCTACGCACTTGCGATCTGGCGGCTGCGCGTCGTCCTGACGCGCTGACCCCGATCCCGTCGCAGTAACGTGCCCCGGTGATCGAGATCAACCCAACCGATATCGCCCACGGCGGAGAAGCGGTCGGCCGCGTGTACGGCAAGGCGCACTTCGTGGCGGGTGCCATGCCGGGCGAGACCGTTCAGGGCCGTGTCGTCATCGACAAGGGGTCATGGGCTCGCGTCGAACTCGTCGATGTGATCGAGCCTTCGCCGCAGCGGGTGGTGCCGCCGTGCGCCCACTTCGCCGCCTGTGGCGGCTGCCAATGGCAGTTCGCCGACTACGCCGCCCAGCTCGAATGGAAACGATCGATCATCGCCGGCCAGCTGCGGCATCTCGGCAAGCTCGATGACCCGCCGGTCGGACCGACCGTGGCCGTTGGCGATCCCTATCGGTATCGCAATCGGATGGACTTCCGAGTGGTTGATGGTCGGCCCGCCATGCACCGCCAGCGGTCCAAGGAGCTCGTTCCGCTCGACGAGTGCCATCTGCTGCATCCCATCCTCGAGCCGGTGTTCGAGAACCTCGGTGACCTCAGTGGGGTCCGCCGCTTGATCCTGCGCGCCGGCGTCACTACCGGCGAGAAGCTCGTCATCCTGGAGGGCGAGGTACCTGCAGACGCCGAGTCGTGGGGATCTTCCGTGGCGCATCGGACCCGACAAGGTCTGACCGTCGTCAAGGGCGCCGGAACGATTCACGAGGAGATCGACGGCGTTCGGCTCCGTATCACCGGCGGAACGTTCTTCCAGAACAACACGGCCGGCGCATCAACCCTCGTCAATCTTGTGGATGAGGCACTGCAACCCGAGCCGGAGGACACGTTGCTCGACGCGTACGCCGGCGGGGGGCTGTTCGGGGCGACCGTTGGTCGTGCGGCGGCACGTGTATTGGCCGTCGAGATCAGTCCGATGGCCGTCAGCGACCTGGACTCGAATCTCACCCGATCGGACGTCGCCGACCATCGCATCGTCAAAGGGGCATTCGAGGAGATTGCCGAACGACTGGACGAGTACTGGGACCTGGCGGTGGTCGACCCAACGAGGGACGGACTGGGTATCGGGGGTGTCGATGCGGTGACGGCCGCCATGCCACGCACGATCGCATACGTGGCTTGTGACCCGGCTGCGCTCGCCCGAGACACGAAGTATCTCGGCGAGCGGGGATACCGACTCGACTGGGTCGCCCCGGTCGATCTGTTCCCCCAGACGTTCCACATCGAAGCAGTGGCCAGATTCGTCCGTGGTGACGAGGAGTGAAGGTCACCGGCGTCGTCTGGATGGGCGTGAGGACACCGGCGTTCGCAGAACTGAACGACTTGTTCGGATCCGTCCTCAACATGCGCACGACTCACGAGTCGGAAGGCGTCACGTGGTTCGAGCTCGACGACGGTGCGGAAATCCAGATCTACGACGATCGGGACGTCGATCACACGTTCTTCGGTGACGGGCCCGTGATCGGCTTCATGGTCGACGACTTCGCGACTGCGCTGCAGCGACTGGTTGAAGCGGGCGTCGAACTGATCGGGACAGGCGATGCGAACGACCACCTACGGTGGCAGCACTTCCGTGGGCCCGACGGGAACGTCTACGAGGTCCTCGGACCCCGCGACGAGGCCGAGTAGCGCTTTCCGGCGTCAGAGCCGGTCTGCGACCGCCGGGCCGAGCACGACCAAGCCGACGATGAGCGCAATGACCGATGCGGTCAGGACGGCCCCGGCGGCAACGTCCTTGGCGACCTTGGCCATCGGGTGGTGTTGTGGCGACGCTACGTCGACGGCTGCCTCGACCGCCGAGTTGAGGAACTCGGCCACCCACACCATCCCGATGGTCACGACGAGCAACGCCCACTCGAGGCGGCTCACCCCAGCCCAGATCGCAACGCCGACGACGACGACCGTCGCAGAGCCCATGATCCAGGTGTTGCGTTGATGGCGAAGCGCATACAGGATCCCGGCGAGCGCATGCAGGAAGCTCGTCCAGCGTCCGTCGCTCGTCACGGCAGCATGCTGGGCAGGGTCGATCTGCATGGTCTCGGTCAGGACCTTGCGAGACCGCCGTGACGTAGCCACAGTCAGATCTCGTCGAGGAGCTCGCGGCGCTTCTCTTCGTATTCCTCGTCGGAGATGACACCGTCGGCGTGCAACCTGGCCAGTCGCTCCAGCCGTTCCGTGGCATCACCGCCGGGCGTCGGCATGGCCGCCCTCGCACGGTGGGCGTCCTCACGATCCTCTCGGACCTTGTAGAGCAGCGACTGAAACGCCTCTGGTTCGGGGATGTCGGAGAAGCGGCTCTGGCCGCTCTCCCCCGCCGACTCGATGAGCAGGTCACCCGATTTGAGGAGGCGCTCGAGGATCGATTGGTTGAACACCACGTTCGTGATGTTGTCCAGGGGAATCTCGATGCCGCTGCGGGCGATCACGCCGCTGCGCGTGATCAACCGCTCGTTGGTCAACACATACGCCGTGAACCAGTACTTGACGAACGGCACGACGGCGAGCGGCACGAGCGCAACGATCACCGCAAGCGTGATCACGAGGTCGATGGCTCCCTCACCGGGGATCACCTGATAGGCCAGGATGATCGCTGCGATCGCCGCAATCACCCACAGAACCGGAATCACGAGCAGTCGCCAATGCGGCCGGAACTGCGTGACGACCTGCTCACCCTCAGTCAGGAACTTCTCGGGATAGGACATAGCGCTGAGTTTACGACATTGGGGTCTCGGGGCGGGTTGCCGGCGGCCTTACGGCCGCAGTACCGAGTACCGAGTACTCAGTACCGAGACCGCAACCACCCGGGTTGAACGCGTCCCAAGCGCCGCTGACTCGTCGGTTGCGAAGCGAGCCACCGTGGGGGGTGTCTGAGGGGGCGTGCCGCCTTCGGCGACACGTTCGAGTTGCCCTCAGGCAACTCGGTCTCTCGCTACTCAATACTCGCTACTCAGTACTCCGGCGCCGAAGGCGCCGGGACGCGGGAAACCCCGAGGGAGCCTCACCGAAGCGCTGCCCTCTCGGGGTTGTCCCTGGGCCATCCCGCCTTTCGGCTGGACGACCGCCCGACCCGGGCCGAAGCCCGTTTCGGGTGGCCCTTCCGGTCCGAACCCGAGCCCGAAGACCCGGCTCCGGGATCTCCGAGGAGACCAGTCCCCCAGCCTTGCGGCCGGGCGACCCTTCCGGGCCTGCGACCCTTGCGGGCCGCCCGCCGCCGTTCCGGTTGCCCGTTCCAGCGACGCTATGAAACGTATTCGCCGCAACCGACAGGGTCAAGCGGAATCCGTGGAGAGTTTTCGCGTCTCAGCTCGATGTTTCGCGACGTGCATTCGACGTGCCCGATCACCCGCCGGCGCGGGCGGCATTCGCCTTGATGGCATCGTGGATGTACGCCGCGAGACCTGCCTCCGATTGCTCGTAGTGAGCCGTGAATCGCGCATCGGTCACGTACATCTCGGCAAGGCCGGTATGGATCTCATACGAGCACGGATAGAACCATCGGTCGATCTGCAGCCGATGTCGCTCGGCAATCGCCATCACGGCCTCGCTGTCCGCCGCGTCGCCGGCGCGCTTCGCAGCGGCGAAGTCGTTCGTGACGGCTTCACTCTCGGCCATCGCCGCTTTCCACTGCTGCTTGGTGTAGCTCGAGGTGCGGCGACGGGACTCGTCGAGCAGCTCGCCCGACCAGCGTTCTTCTACCTCCGCTTCGTACTCGCGCGGATCGAAGTCGCCGAACACCTCGAACATCTCGTCTTCGTTCATGGGGATTCCTTCTTCGTGTGCGTTGATCGCCGCATCCAGTGATACGACGAGTCTCCGAAGGTGAGCGATCTTCCCGTTGATCATCGTCCGCTGATCTCGCAACGACGCCAACCGGTCGTGACCCGGATCGTCCAGCACATGCCGGATCTCGTCGAGAGCGAACCCGAGCTCCCTCAAGAACAGGACCTCGTGGAGCCGCTCCAGGTCGGTGTGGTGATAGAGCCGGTATCCGGACTCGCTTCGCGAGCTCGGCGACAGCAACCCGACGTCGTCATAGTGATGCAGCGTCCGCACGCTCACCCCCGCCAACCGGGCAACTTCACTCACTGTGTGGGCCATCGGACCACCTCCGTCGCCACGACGATAAACCCTAACGTAACGTGAGAGTCAAGGGCAGGCCGGCAGACGGACCGGTGTACCGTGATCTCGGTGATGCCGGATCCTCATAGCACGACCACGGCTCGCCGCCGTCGTCACAACACCGTGTCCGGCGTTCTCGAGCGGCTCTCGGATGACGAGGTGGCGAGCCTCCTTGATCGATCCGAGCCCCTTGGTTCTGGTATCGGGGGAGTCCGGGAACTGACGGAGATCGCGGACGTACCAGTGTTTGTGAAACGTGTGCCGCTGACTCAGTCCGAGCTGACACGGCAGGGCCTTCGGTCGACCGCAAACCTCTTCGATCTCCCGATGGCGTGTCACTACGGGATCGCGTCGCCGGGATTCGGTGCGTGGCGCGAGGTCGCCGCCAACGAGAGGGCAACCCGGCTGGTCCTGGATGGCCGTGCCGAGTCCTTTCCCATCCTGTATCACTGGCGCGTCCAGGAGGATCCGCTGGCGTCAACAGCCTTCGACGCGGTGGTGGCAGAGGTCGGCGACTACTGGAACGGTGCACCTGCGGTGGCGAACCGCCTCGACGCCATGGCCAACGCCCCGGCGACCGTGCTTCTGTTCTTCGAGCACATCCCAACGGCGTTGCCTAGCTGGCTCGATGCGCAGGCAGCTCTCGGGGTTGACGCTGCGGACGCGGCCATTGAGGTCGTGGAGAACGGCCTACTCTCGGGGCTCGGCGAGCTGGAACTGGCGGAGTTGCTCCACTTCGACGCGCATCTCGGCAACATGCTCACCGACGGAAACCGTGTCTACTTCGCTGACTTCGGCCTCGCGTCGTCGCCTCGCTTCCAGCTGTCCGACTCGGAAAGGCGATTCGTCGTAGCCAACGCGACGCACGACCGATGTCACGCGTTGACCCGACTCGTCGACTGGACCATCTCCACCTTGACCGACGCGCAGGACTGGCAGACGCGAGACGAGCGAATCCGACAGGTACGCGACGGCAATTCTGACGGGATAGAACACCTCGGGCCATCAGCGACAGGCCTCGTTCGGCGAAACGCGCCGGTCGCCGCGATCATCAACGACTTCTATCGGCGTCTTCGCTTCGAAGATCGCCACGCGGTCTATCCAACCGACGAAGTGCAGCGCGCCTTGCGTAATCGCGGGTGACGACCCGGTTGAGCGTCGATTCCGCGCGCCCCGCCGGACGCGAGAAACCCCGAGGGAGCTTTGCGTGAGCTCGGCCCTCTCGGGGTTCTCAGTTGCCTGCCGTCGGCGGTGCCTTGCGGCTGCCGTCGGCGTGGCGGTCTCGAAGTGTCGCCACTCCGATCCCGTCAGGTCCGGCCGAAACCGTCCCTTTCGGGGCGGCCTTTCGTTCCCTCGACGCCAACCGAAGTCACCGTCGGCGCCCCCCAGAGGGGGCCGGGCCCGTCAGGCCATCCGCTTCCCGGAGCCGAGGCCCCGTTGGCGGTACCCGCCGTGAGGCGGGCGTTCCCGTTGCGGCCGCCTAGAAGACCGCCTCGGGCGTGTGGTCCCGACCTCTCGGCCGTTTCCACGTCCCTCCGGTTTGGCCGAAGCCTCCCCTTCGGGGTTGGTCCGCCGGCTTCCTCCCGCTCGTCCGGTTTCCCGGTCGTACGTTCGGTGCGCCGCCGCACCGGTCCGCAGCCAGCCGAAGCTCGCTCGGACAGTCCATCCGGGGCCGAAGCCCCTTCCGGTACTCCTTCGAGAACCGAGGCCCTCTCCAGAGCTGCCGCTGCCTTTCGACTGCGGCCGGTTTGCCCGCTCCAGGTCCGCCGAAACGGTCCCGTCGTGGGCGGTCCTTTGGTGTCCACCCCGTCGGCGGCCGAAGCCGTCTCCGTGGTGGCCCGGTAACCGGGTCCTCCGGACATGCCTCCTCCGGGCCGAAGCCCTTCCGAGGCCGGCAACGCAAGCGTTGCCGCTGCCCTCCGGTTCAGCCGAAGCCTCCCCGTAGGACTCCCTCCGGTTCGGCCGAAGCCTCCCCTTCAGGCCCCGCCGGCGCCCGAAGGCCCCGTCGAGGAATGGCAAGGTACGACACCAACAACGGCCGCGTCAACCCAGATTCGTCCCTAGTTTTCGCGAGTCCAGAAGAGATTTCGCGAGGCGGGTCTCGGCCGCCTGCGGCGGCCAGTACTGAGTACCGAGTACTGAGTGCAGAGACCGCAGGCAGGCCCGCCCAACGCGTCCGAAGCGGCTTGCGCCGCCGTTGCCGAAGCCGATGCAAAGGGGGTGTCTGAGGGGAAAAGCTCCAGCCGTCCCCCTGCTCGGCCCGAAACGGCCCGAAACTACATGCGTGTGGTTTTCGTCACTCGGGTTCCGTATGATCGGGAACCGATGACCGTTGACACCATTCCGTCGATCGAGGCCTCGGCGCCACCACTCGCCGATCCTGTCGAAACGCCGCTGCGTCTCGAGACCTTGTCCCCCAGCCGGGCAAGCGACTTCAAGGTGTGCCCGCAGCTCTTCAAGTTCAAAGCGATCGACAAGCTCGAGGCCCCACCAACAGTGCATCAGGCTCGGGGTACGACGGCTCACCTGGCACTCCAGCGGTTGTTCGACCATCCGGCAGCAGATCGGACACCGGATCGGCTCTACGACCTCTTCCGTGTTGCCTGGAGTGAGCTGAAGCCGCTCGAGTATGCCGATCTGTTCGATGACACGGAGAGTGAGCGGGCGTGGGGTATCGAGAGCCTCGAGGTGCTGGCGAACTACTTCGCAATCGAGGACCCAGCCGCCTTCGAACCGCTGGACCGTGAACTCGACATGCTCGAGGACATCGGGCGGTTGACGATCCGAGGCATCCTCGACCGGATGGAAGAAGGGCCGGAGGGCCTCGTCATCACGGACTACAAGACCGGCAAGGCTCCCCCAGAGCGGTACGCCCTGCCGGCCTTCTTCGCCTTGAAGATCTACGGACTCCTGATCCGTCAGCGCACGGGGCGCACACCGGCTGCCCTCAAGCTGATCTACCTCAACGGCCCAACGGTCTACGAGATTCCGGTCACAGATCGCCAACTCGATGCAATGGAGCGGCAACTCGACGCGTTGTGGACTGCGATCGAGCGAGCCTTGGAGACGGGAAGCTTCCCCCCCAGGCCGGGCAGGTTGTGCTCGTGGTGCTCGTTCCAGGATCGGTGTCCTGCGTTCACCGATGTGTCGGGGGGAGAGACCGGATGACGCCGGTCGGCGACGTGACGATCTACACGATCGGGCACGGCGACCAGTCCTTCGGCGAGCTCGAACAACGGATCGCTCCCCATCGAATCCAGGCGATCGTGGATGTCCGATCGATCCCGTACTCCCGACACGCCCCGGAGTTCACCAAGGCCGAGCTCGAAGCCATCGCGGCGGAAGCCGGCTTGGGCTACCGGTGGCTCGGCGACCACCTCGGCGGGCGGCCGACCGATCCCGAGCTGCTCACCGACGGAGTACCAGACATGGACAAGGTGGTGGCGAGTTCCCACTTCCGCGCCGGGATCGAGGAGCTGCTTGGTGTCGCCCAAACCTCGCGAGTCGTGGTGTTGTGCTCCGAGCTGGATCCTCGGCACTGTCATCGCACCACGTGGATCGCCCAGAAGCTCGAGGACGCCGGCGCCCACGTCTGGCACATCGATGCCGATGGGGCAGCGGATCGGCACCAACCGAACCTCGGACTGTGATGCGACCGGCCGTTCCCGTCACTGTCACGCGATAGGTTGACGACATGGCTACGGGCGACATGGAGTCCGCTTCACCGGCGGTTGCGGAGCGACGCGTTGACCCCGACGCATGGGACGACGCAGTAGCGGCCGTCGGGCCGGCGCAGATCGTCGTCGGAGGACCCGGCACCGGGAAGACCGAATTCCTGGTGCGCCGAACGCTCCACCTCATCGAGCACGAGGGCGTCGATCCCACCGGGATCCTCCTGCTCTCGTTCGGGCGGAGAGGCGTCGCCGACCTCCGTGATCGCGTACGAGCCGGCCTCGGCGCCTCGGTCAGCCACATCGACGTCGCAACGTTCCACGCCTTTGCCGCCCGCGTCCTCGAACTGCTGTCCCATCGTCGTGGCTGGGCGACGGCTCCGGAGGTGCTCACGGGACCCGAGCAAGTAGCGCTCGTCCAACGGCTCCTGCGAACCGAGGATCCGCAACGGTGGTCCCCTGCGTTCCGCAGCGTTCTGGGGACGACGACGTTCGCCCGCGAAGTCACCGACTTCATCCTGCGAACCCGCGAGGAACTCCTCAACGGTGAGCAGCTCGCGGATCGTGCGGCGTCTCGCAGCGACTGGCGAGGCCTCCCCCGCTTCATCGCTCGCTACGACGCCACGCTGCGCGAGTTGCACCGCACCGACTACGGCACGTTGCTCGCCGAGGCCGTCTGGGCACTCGAGGAGGTTGGCGGAGCGCACGCTCCGTTCGCCATGAACCACGTCCTGGTCGACGAGTACCAGGACACGACGCATGCACAGGCCCGGCTCCTCCGAGCCGTCGGCCTCGGGGGTGCCTCGCTCACAGCCGCAGCCGATCCCTACCAGTCCATCTATTCGTTCCGCGGTGCCGCCCTCGAGAACGTTGCCCGGTTCCCGGCAGAGTTCGGTGGCACGCACGGACCGGCCGAACGCCTGGTGTTGACGACCTCGTTCCGCACGCCTGAGGCGATTCTCGAGTCGGCGGTCAGGGTCACCGGCGGCGGCCTCCCAGGGGCCGCCGGACCGGTGACGCCTGCTCCGGGAGCAGGACGCGTCGACGTCCACCAGTTCAACCAAGAGACTGAGGAGGCCGAGTGGATCGCCAGCGAGGTCGTGCGCCTCCATCTCGACGAAGGGATCCCGTACCGTTCGATCGGCGTGTTTGTCCGCAGCAAACGTCGGTTCCTGCGCAACCTGTCGCGAGCACTCGAACGTCGGTCGGTCCCGCACGACACGCCGGACAGCCGCCTGGCCGACCATCCCGCGGTGCGGTTTCTCCTCGATGCGGTCGTCGCCGCGACCGGTACCGACGGGCCGAGCGAAACCACACGGGCCGTGCGCCGGCTCCTCCTCGGGGCCGTCTACCGCGCCCCCCTCGGCGTGGTTCGATCCCTCGAACGAGAGGCCTTGAGCGAACCCGGGAGTTGGCCGGCCGTCTTGGCGCAGTCCGAACACTTCGCTGCACTCGGTGCCCTGCTCGCCGATCCCGCCTGGGCCCACTCGATACCCGCCCAGGACGGCTTCTGGCACGTTTGGTCGGAGCTGCCGGACCTGGCTGCGATCGTCGCAGATCCAGCCCGGGCCGACGAACGAGCGGCCTGGTCCTCTCTGGCCCAGGTCCTGAGTCGGTGGAACGAACGGAACCCTGCGGCGACCCTGGACGACTACCGACGCCTCAGCGAGCAGGAGGACTTCGAAGCGCAGCCGCTGTTGTCCTACCGGCCGCCCGAGGAAGACCGATTGATCCTCACCACGCTCCATCAGTCGAAGGGGCTCGAGTGTGACGTGGTCTTCATCGCCGACGCAGTTGAGGGCGTGTTCCCAGATCTGCGGACCCGGGACTCGCTTCTGGGAGTCCGCCATCTCCTTCCGCACGTCCCGACCGGCACTGCGGAGTACCGGGCGTTTCGTCTCCAAGAGGAGCGGCGCCTGGCCTACACCGCGATGACTCGAGCCCGCCGCCGTGTCGTCTGGACGGCCACCGCCACGGGATTCGAGGAAGGTCGCGGCATTCCGAGCCGCTTCCTCGCACTCGTCGCTGGAACACCCACCGTGGCCGAAGCGGTCACCCGCCCGGCGCCGCGCACCCACCCGGTCACCCCCCTCGAAGCCGAGGCTGAGCTTCGTCGTCGATTGACGGATCCAGGTGCCGGTGCCCCGGAGCGCCTTGCCGCACTGAAGGTGCTCACTGCGCCGTCCGCCGTGCTGCGGTCACCAGATGCCTTTGCCGGCGTGCGAGCGCGCGGGCCCGACTCGGGCCTGATTCCGCCCGACGTACAGATGTCTCCCAGCCAGGCCGAGGCCTACGCCGCTTGCCCACGGCGGTACGCCGTCGAACGATGGCTCAGGGTGGGCGACGAAACCACCGTCTACGCGGAGTTCGGGACGCTCATTCACCGAGTCCTCGAGCTGACCGAGGCCGAGGCCCATCAACAGGGCGAGTCGCGCGGAGACCTCGATCGGGCCCTCGCGATCCTCGACCAGGAGTTCGAACCCGGGGTCTTCGGCGGCGATCCGTACGCCGAGGCGTGGCGACGCCGCGGCATCGACGGTCTCCAGCGGCTCTATGCGATGTGGCCGTCGCGCGGCGCCGTCGTCGATCTCGAGCGGTACCTGACTCTGGACATCGGCGGGGTGCGCTGGCGTGGATATGCGGATCGGGTCGAAGCGGACGAGCTCGGCCTCAAGGTCGTCGACTACAAGACTACGAAGAACCCTCCCACCAAGGCCGACGTCGAGTCGTCGCTCCAGCTCGGCTTCTACGTGCTTGCGCTGGCTGCCGATCGCGAGCTGGCGCACCACGGCCCGCCGCATGCCGCCGAGATGTGGTTCCCGCTCAAGGACCAGAAGCGGTCGTTGGCTACTCGAGCGTTCGACATGACGAATCTCGAGGTCGTCCACGAACGGCTCCGGGAAGTGTCCGAGAAGATCGCCGCCGAGAACTGGGAACCGACACCGAACGATCGGTGTGATCGCTGCCGAGTCCGTGAACTGTGTCCAGCGTGGCCGCAGGGCAAGGAAGGCTTCACATCGTGACCGACTGGGCGCTCACCACCGAGCAGCGGGCGATTGTGGACCATGGACTCATCCCGGTCCGAATCGCTGCGGGAGCAGGCACCGGCAAGACGTCGACGATCGTCGCCCGACTGGTGCAGTTCGTCACCGAGGGCCTGGAACCGGAAGCTGCTCTCGGTGTCACGTTCACGAACAAGGCGGCCGAGGAGCTCGCCGACCGGCTTCGCCGTTCCCTGCCGGAACACGCCCTCGAGGGTCGAGAGGTCGAGGTCACGACGTACCACGGCTTCGCCTTCTCGCTCCTCCAGGAGTTCGGAGCGTTCGTGGGCATCGAACGAGACACCGAAGTCATCGGGCCCGGGTACGTTCGTCAGCTCATCCTCGAGGCCCTACCCGGCCGGGCATACGAGCACCTCGACATGACCTTCCCGCCGGCTCGTGTCGATGAGGTCGCAACCCTCGCCGGTCAACTCGGCGACAACCTCGCAACCCCGGAGCAGCTCATCGGGCTCGCTGCCTTCCAGACCGGCCCAGTTTGGGATGCTCGACGAGAACTGGCCGAGATCGTTGCCGCCTACGACACACGAAAGCGCGAGCTCGGCGTGGTCGACTACCCAGACCTCATCAGGTTTGCGCACCGTCTCGTGACCGAACACCCGTCGGTCGCCACTCGGATCCGCGGGCGATACCGGGCCGTTCTCCTCGACGAATACCAAGACACGGCGCCGGCACAGCGAGAACTGCTCCGCGCCATCTTCGGTGACGGCTTCCCGGTCACTGCCGTCGGCGACGCCGACCAGACGATCTACGAATGGCGCGGCGCGTCACTCGCCAACTTCGCCGGGTTCCCCGACCACTTTGCGGCACCGGATGGTCCAGCGATCGCCACCTTGCCGCTCACGATCAACCATCGATCCGGCACCGCCGTGCTCGACCTCGCCAATGCTGTCCGCGCCGAGATCCACGGAACTGCCACGTTCGATCCGTTGACCGCGCCTCCGCAGACGAAGTCGGGGCACATCGAGGCATCCTGGTTCAACGACGCCGCCCAGGAGGCCCGGTCGATCGCCGAGGAGATCCGTCGACTCCACGATGAAGACGGGATCGAGTGGCGTGACGTCGCCGTGCTGTTCCGCAAGAACCGTCACATCCCCATGGTGCGCGACGCACTCGAGGCCGTGGGAGTCCCCACCGAGGTCGCCTCGCTCGGCGGTCTGCTCGATGTTCCGGAAGTCGCCGACCTCCACGCGTGGCTCCGGGTCTTGGGCGATCCAGACGATGCTCCCGCGGTGCTGCGCATCCTGCTCGGCAGCCGATATCGCCTTGGTCTGGGCGACATCGCTCCGTTGACTCGCTGGCTCCGCTCACAACGTCCTGAGGCCGGAGATCATGACGAGCGGACGGTCCCGCTCCTCGAAGCCATCGACCACGTCGAAGCAATCACCGATCTGCGTCCCGAAGCGACTCGTCGGCTGGTCGAGTTCCGGGCGGCGTACCGGGACCTGCTGGTGATCGCCCAGGGAGTCGCGCTCGACGAACTCTGCCGACGCATCCTCGACACGATCGACGCCTGGGCCGAGGTCGAGTCAATGGAGTCGGCTGCCGGTCTCTCCGCCCGATTGAACCTCTATCGATTCCTCGACCTCGCCCGCGAGTGGAGTCCGCTCGAAGGTCGCACGTCACTGGTTGCGTTCCTCGGCTATCTGCAATTGCTCTCCGACGAGACGCGCGCCGACGAACTCGACACCGCCCGGGTCGGCGGCGACGACGCGGTGACGTTGCTGACCGTGCATCGTGCCAAAGGTCTCGAGTGGGATGTCGTATTCCTCCCCGCGCTCATGCACCGCACATTCCCGGCACAATCACAACGGTTCGACAACCCCGAAGACTCGGCCCGGTTCCTCCCGTATTCGCTCCGGCTCGATGCCGACACGCTGCCAGACCTCAACGGATCGCCGACCGAGCGTCGCAGCCGGCTCCGAGCTCACCATGAGGCGGCCGAGTGGCGGACGGCGTATGTGGCCGTGACTCGGGCCCGGAATCGTTGCTACCTGAGCGGTGCGTTCTGGCAGGGCACCAAAGAACCACAGCTTCCCTCGCCGCTCATCGAGCTCGCACGAGGACTCGATGGCGTCACAATCGGATCGTGGCTCGACGAACCCGGTGACGCGCCGGAACGGTTGATCCTCGACGACACGGTCGGCGCCCCGGACCCAGTGTTCCCGGATGGATGGCAGTCTGCGCTGCGCTCGATGATGCGCGATCCGGCATGGATCCACACGAAGGTGGAGCATCGCGAGGCGTACGATACGCACGTGGACCAGCTACGAATGATGGTCGAAGAGCTCCCCGCCGAACCGGAGACCGTCGTTGAGGCGTCGACGCCCGGCACGTCCGTCACCGGCTTGGTCACGCTGGCGTCGTGCCCCCAGCGCTTCTACTGGAGCGAGGTCGATCGGTTGCCCCGGCGCCCGGCACAGTGGTTGGCGCGCGGAGTCGAGGTCCACCGCCAGATCGAGCTCCACAACCTGGGTCGACTGGCATTCGACGACATCAGCTCCGAACTGTATGACACGGTCGGCGAAGCCCCCGGCGAAGATGCGCCGATCGGGAACGCTCTCGAGGCGTTTCGCGCTTCGCGCTTTGCCGACGCGCGGCCTCGCTTCGTTGAAACGCCGATCGATCTCCGTGTCGACGACGCCCGGATTCGGGGCCGGATCGATGCCGTCTACGAATCCCGTCCCGGACATTGGGAAATCGTCGACTTCAAGAGCGGACGCCGCCGCAACGATCCCGCCGCAATCGTGCAGCTCCAGGCCTACGCAGTTGCCGCCGCAGACGGCGCGGTGAGCACGGACGCGCCCGATGCCATGGACGTCACGTTTGTCTACTTGGGAACCGGGACCGCCGAGGAGGTGACGGTCTCGGTCACGGATGACTGGCTCGCCGATGCTCGGGCGGCGCTGCACGAACTCGTTGACGCCATGACCTCAGAAACCTTCGACCCGACCCCGAGCGCGGCCTGCAACCACTGCGACTTCGTCAGATTCTGCGAGGCCGGCACGGCCTACCTGGAGGAAGCATCGGGCCCAGTGCCCCAAACCCCAAGGAAGGAACCCAGCGATGACTGATCGCCGCCAACACGTGTACGTCACCCTCCGCTACGTCGATGCCCTCGCCGCGATCGAGTGGCTGACGCAGACGCTCGGGTTCGTCGAGCACGAGATGCACCTGGCCGACGACGGCACCGTCCAGCACGCACAACTGGTGTTCGGTGAGGATCTGATCATGCTGGGTTCCACTCCGCAGCCGCCGCCCGGCACGCAGACGGTCTACCTCGCCCGCCCCGATGTCGACGAGCATTACGCCGTTGCCGTCGAAGCGGGGGCCGACGTGACGATGCCCATCACCGACCAGGACTACGGCTCGCGGGAGTACGCCGTGCGCGATCCGGAGGGCAATACCTGGGCTGTTGGCACGTATCAGCCGACTGCGCCGTGACGCGTCGCCGGCGCTGCCGGCGCCCCCAGGGTTCCAAGGTAGGACTTGACGCGATACGGTCACACGAGAGGGGAGGTGGCGATGGCGGAACGAACGGCGCCGACCAACGACCGGATTGTCGACATGCTGGAGTCCATCCTGCGTGAGCTCGACGCGATCCGGCGGGAGCAGCAAGCCCTCGCGGACGCGCTTCGGCTCCAGCAGTCGGACGATCAACGATGACACCACTCCGTGGATGGCTGGAGGAGGAGTGGATCATCTGCCTCGAGGCCGGCGCCTACGAGATCAGCTCGGATTGCCGAACGTCCAGCTGAGAATCACGCCGTCGTCGGGCTCTGCCGCACCAGCAGCTCGGTACGTTGCGATGGCGCCGGGAGACTGCCGGTCGGTTGGAACCCACATCCCTCGACAACCGAGCTCCATTGCGTGGTCGCGCAACGCGGCAACGAGTGCAGTGCCGATCCCCTTGCGCCGGTCCGTCACCAGCACCCCGAGCTCGTAGAGCAGCATCTCGGGCGCTTTGTCGGGATGAGCGATCTCGATGCCGGACACAAAACCGACGACACGTGTCCCGACGCGTGCCAACAACAGGTGATGCCCAGACCGTGCCAGGAAGTCGGCCGTCCAGCCGGGTCGGGCAGGTCCGTCGAAGACGTCCGCGGAGAGCACGGTCTCGGCGTCGTCGGCATGGACCCGCCGGATCTCGACTCCGGACGGTGTCATACCACCCGTCCGTCGGCGGTGTCGATGACGATGGTGACCGGACCATCGTTGACGAGGTGGACGTCCATCATGGCGCCAAAACGACCTTCGGCGACCTCGAGCCCTCGAGCCCTCAGGGCATCGGCCAATGCGGCAACGAGCGGTTCCGCACGGTCCGGAGGTGCAGCCGCCGTGAAGGATGGACGTCGGCCGCGTCGCACGTCTGCCATGAGTGTGAACTGGCTGACGACGAGAACCGAGCCCGAGACATCTGCCACAGACCGGTTCATTCGGTCCTCCTCATCTCGGAAGATGCGCAGGCCCGCGAGCTTGTCGGCCAACGAATCGACATCGCGGTCGGTGTCGTCGTGTCCTGCACCGGCCAGGACGAGCAACCCCGGCCCGATCGCACCGACGACGGCTCCATCGACGGTCACCGAAGCCTCACGAACTCGCTGAACAACCGCACGCATGGTGCGAGCGTACCGCGCAGCGACGGAGATTCTCGCGAGCACCTCACAGAGTTCGAACAATCGCTCCCGAACCTGGAAATGCGCCCGGAACGACCGAGCGCAGCACAGAAGGAGCGTGAACATGCGCAGACGATTGAGTGTGATCCTCGCGGCGGCGCTGGCCGCCTCGTTGATCTCCGGTACGGCCCTGGCGCAGGAGGCCCCGGAGAGCGACACCGGCGGTACGACCCTCGAAGGTCGTGGTGTCCTCGTCGCCAAGGGTGTCGGCAGCGTCGACCTCGACGGCAAGGGCAAGGTCAAGCTACGGATCGCCGGCGATGTGACGATCGTCGATCATGCCGGCGACGCCGTGATTCACGTACGTTCATGGAATCGTGACGCCAAGGCACTGGACGCCAAGCGGATGGTGGACTCGACAACGACGTATGAGTTCACCGACTTCCGCGGCGTGATCTGGATCCGGGGAAGCGACTTCAGCCTCGATGCCGACGGCAATGTCAAGAAACTCCGCGCCAAGGGCGCCGGGACGGTCACATTGACGGGTCACGGCTGGTGGAAGACCCGGCACGATCGCGGGTTCTGGGGACACGGCCTTCGCTACGACGGCAACTCGACGGTCGTGCTCTGAGCAACGAACCGTGACCGACCGGAGAGCGATACCACCCGCCGGAGCAGGGGCGGGGCTGCGGCCCCGCCCCGCTTCGTGCGCCATCGTTGGCCCTCCGGTCCCCCGTTCCTACACTCCCGGCGGTGATGCGAGAAGCCAGTTGGAACGTGGGTCGCGGCATCCTGATGGGTGCCGCGGATATCGTGCCGGGCGTCTCCGGCGGAACGATCGCCCTCGTGCTGGGCATCTACGAGCGACTCGTGCGATCGGTCCGGGCAGGAAGCTCCGCGCTCGGACATCTGCTTCGGGGTGACATCTCAGGCTTTGGGCGATGGTTCCGTGCCGTCGAGTGGGCGTTCATCCTCCCGCTCGCTGCGGGAATCTTGCTTGCGGTTCTGTCGCTGGCCAGCGTGCTCGAGTCCCTGCTCCACGATCATCCGGAGGAAATGGCGGGCCTGTTCACCGGCTTGATCGCCGGATCCGTCGTCATTGCCTGGCCGCTCGTCTCTCGCTGGACGTCGAGCCGGTACGCCATCATGGCTGTCGTTGCGGTTGGCGTATTCCTGCTGCTCGGGTTGCGCGGGGGCACGACGGAGGACACGGTGAGCCAGGTCGTCAACCCAACGATGGTGGCGTTCTTCGTCGCCGGAGCCATCGCTATCTGCGCGATGATCCTGCCCGGGGTGAGCGGATCATTCCTCCTGGTGCTGCTCGGTATGTACGGTCCGGTGCTCGATGCGGTCAACGATCGAGAGTACGCCACACTCGGGGTCTTCGTGATCGGTACGGTGACCGGCCTGGCCTTGTTCTCGCAGCTCCTCAACTGGGCGCTCGAGCATCACCACGACAGCGTGATGGCGGCGCTGATCGGTCTGATGGCCGGGTCGCTGAGAATCCTCTGGCCGTGGCCCGACGGCCTGGACAGCACGGCGATCGGCGCCCCCGGTGACGATCTGATCGTCACGCTGGCGCTTGCGCTCGTTGCCCTCGGTGTGGTGTTGATTCTGGGCCGAATCGGACGCGCCGCTCGGGCGGCCCATTCATCGGTGCTGACACCGGAGTGAGCCGCAAGAACGGCGGAGCTCAGTCCCGGGAAAAGAAGCGGATGATGGCGTCGGCCACCGCTTCACCGGGAACGTCGTAGCTGCCCTCCGCGATCTCCCGCCGGATCTGATCGACTCGCATCGAACGCACCTCCAGCGAGGGAACTGTTACACCCCAGATATCGGTGGTGACGTGGTCGAATCTTGACGGCTCGAGCGCGTCATTCCCGTTTTGGTCAATTGGGACTAGCCCCTCGTCCCCGTGCGGGTCAGAACTGGGAGGCAAGTTCGCCATACGCTGCAATGAAGTCCGGGCGCTGCCGTGAGCCGGGCAACACCCCGATCAATCCGTCGACACCACGTGCTCGGTAGCCGGCAACGATGTCAGCCGCCTCGTCGAGCGTACCGACGATACCGATCGACTCGATGTCGCCCATCCATGCCATGTGCATCCGGCCGACGGCAAGCGCCGCGTCGGCCTCCTCTCGATTGCGGCCGACCGCCACCGGGATCTGCAACGTGGTGCGCACCTTCCGGTCACCGGCCGCGTCGTCGACGACCTGCTTCGCTGCGTCGAGATCGGGGATGAGCCCTGCCGGACAGTTCCACACGTCCGCTTTCGCTCCGGTGACGCGCCGCATGAGTTCGCCGCCCGTTCCAACCACGATCGGCGGATACGGCTCCTGCAGTGGCGGTGGGTTACACACAGCATGTTCCAGCGTGATGTACTCGCCGGCCATGTCGACCGGCGCGCCCGTGAACAGGGCAATCAATGCGTCGAGGTACTCCTCGAAGTACCGGCGTCGCTCCCCCGCCGAACCGAACGGATACCCGAAGGCGGTGTATTCGGGCTCATGCCATCCGGCGCCGAGCCCGAGCTCGAATCGACCCCCGGACGCGTGATCGAGCGTGCTCGCCATCTTGGCCATCAGCCCAACATTGCGAAACGACACGCAGTTGACCAAGTGGCCGAGCCGGACACGCTCGGTGATTCCGGCGAGGTACGCCAGTGCCGTCCATGCTTCGAACACCGGCGACTCGGCACCGGTCGTCCCCAACAGGTGATCGGCGAGCCACACCGAGTCGAGCCCAACCGCCTCGGCGGCTCGCGCATCCGTCTCCACGTGGGACCACCGGGTGTTGAACTGGGACAGCACCAGCCCGAACTCCATGCTTCCGCTCCGATCTGCGACTCAGTGCCGAGGCTAAACCGTCGAGCGGGTCAGCGCGTCCCGTCGGAGGAGCCGATCGGTTCGATCTCGAGGGGTGGCGCAAGCACACGAAACACGATCGGCGCAGCGATGGCGCTCACACCGACGAGGAGGATGGCACCAGCCTCGAGACCCTGATCGATCACCTCGAGCTGCACCCCCAGCTCAGCGAGCGCAATGATCACCGACAACTGGCCGCTGAGTAGCACGCCGGCGGCCAGCGACTCTCGGACGCTCAGGCCCCTCGCAACGAAGAGGATCGACGGGATGATCTTGATCCCGATGGCGATGGTGATGAGCAAGAGCGCCTTCGTGAGCACCGAGACGTCGGCAAGCTCCCCCAACGGGAACTGGATCCCGACGTTGATGAAGAACACCGGAATGAAGAATCCGTAGGAGAACCCGGACAGCCGTTCCTCCAACACGCCGGTGTTGCGGAAGATGAACGCGAACATCGCACCGGCGAGGAACGCTCCGAGAATCGGCTCGATGTTGAGCCACACGGAGATGCCGAGGAACACGAAGAGGAGCGCGAGGCTGGCTCGAATCCCGAGCTCATCGGGATCCTCAGTGGCAAAGAGGCGCTCGAACCGCTCCGGGTACCACCACGCCAGGCGCCGGATCACCACAAACGCCAGAGCCAACACGCCGAAGAGCGCCGGGACGGACAGCAGGCCGACGCCAAACCCCTCGCGCTGCAGGACTCCGAAGACCACGATGGCCGCTGCGGAGAGGAACTCGGCGAGCACCGCGGTGACCAGCGTGAGCTGGCCGAGCCGGGTTGTGGTCCGCCCGGTAGCGCGTAACGCCGGAATCACGATGCCGAGTGAAGCGGCCGACGTGAGCAGCATCAGGAACACCCGTTGCTCGACGGTCTCGGGGTTGATCAACGCAAACCCGAACCAAGCGACCACCAGGATTGCCCCGAACACGCCGAGGCCGGTGAGTATCGGTCCGGCGCCCTGGCGCTCGAGCCGTTCGAAGTCAACCTCGAAACCGGCGAGGAACATGAGCAGGAAGAGCCCGAGCTCGGCGAGCAGCTCGATGAACTCTGCGTCGGGCGACGTTGCCCGGACGATGTTCAGCAACTCCGGACCGATCATCAGTCCGAAGAGGATCTCGAGAACGACCGACGGCAGACCGAGGCGTCGGGCCAGGATCGGAAGTCCGAAAGCACCCAGCCCGATGAGGATGAATCCCCATCCGCTCGGGAGGAACTCGGCGACCTCGGCAGCTCCGAAGGGCATCAGAGGGAAACCGGTACCAGCAGCAACGAGGCCGGGACGCGGCGGATGACGTGTCCAACGATCCCGGGGCGAAGCGGGCTCATCGGAAGCTCCGGGAGCGACAACACCACGAGGCTGGCCGTGCCGGCCATCTCCTCGAGGACGCGAACCGGGTTTCCTCGACCGAGTCGACGACGGACGTGTACACCCTGCACCGCAGCTTCCTCGCGCAGCCACGCCGCAGCGCGGCGGGCCTGTTCGAGGGCTTCTTCGGAGCCCGAGACGAAGGACGGAGGCACCACTGCAACTCCCGTGAGTCCGGCACCCGACGTGTGGGCGATATCGATGCCGGCTCTGCCTGCCAACTCACCCGCAGTGGTGCGCCGAGCCGGCACCAGGATGTTGCTGTACGGATGACGGCTGCGTGACAGCAAGAGAGGTACGCCGGCGGATCCGTAGTCATTGAGCACTTTGGCCGTCCGAACCCGACCGAGCAGCTCGCCGCCACCCGGGGCCGGAACAACGAGCGCACCGACGCTCTCCTGATCGGCGAGTTGGAGCAGCGTGTCCTTGATCGAATCCGACGTCGGACGCAGCTCGAGCTCAAGGCCATCGGTCCGCAGCTGCAGCTTCTCGAGGAGCGGTGCGAGCTCCTCCTCGGCGGCGTCATCTCGCTGGGTAGCGGGATCCGGGTAGACGACAACGAGTTGCTCGGCCTGCGTGTTGCGGACGAAGCTCATCGCCTCGCTGACGGCGTCGTCGAGGTCGCTCACCGACGTCAGGCCGACCACCACCTTGCGGCCGAACGAGAGCGGGAACCGGGACTCGCCTGCGGTGAACGTGCGGACGATGGCGGCGAAGTCAGAAGCAGCCCCGACCACGGTGACGCTGTCGCCCGGTTGGAGCCGCGTGCTCCCGTGCGGGACGATGAGCTCGCCTTCACGCAAGACGGCAGCGATCACCCATGTCTCGGCATGGAGATCGAGCAGTCGCTTCCCAGCCACAGGAGCGTCCGGGGAGATTCGGAACTCGATGGCTTCCGCCTTGCCCTGGGCGAAGGTCGTCGATGCCACCCGCCGCGGCTCGAGCAACACTTCGACGTTGCGAGCCGTCATGGAGTCGGGAGCAAAGACCGGCACCTCGAGGGCCCGGTAGTCCGGGAGACGTTCTGGATCTGCGGCCACCCCGACGACCCGAAGCAGCCCGGCGTCCTTCGCAATCCGCAACGCCTCGAGGTTGACGTCGTCATCGTGAGTACCGGCGATCAGGGCGTCCGCATCGTCGAGGCCCGCCCGTTTGAGGACGAGGCCCGATGATCCGTCACCGATCACCCGCTCGAAGTCCCGAATCCCTTCGGCCTGGGTGAACCGGTCCTCGTCGGCCTCAACCACGACGACATCCCACCGTTCGCCGAGGCGGCGGAGCAGCTCCCTGGTGGTACCACCGGCACCGACCACGATGGCTTTCATTCGCCCTCCTCGAGCGCGCGCCCCCTGCTGAGCGGCATTATGGTCGACTCTCGGTCAGGATTGGTAGGAGCTCAGGCCACCACGCCGGCTTCGAACAGACCGGCTTGCTCGTCGGACAGGCCGAGCTCGTCGAGGATCTCCGCAGTGTGACGACCCGGTGCCACCGGCGGCGTCGGCGGGTCCGGCGCCGAACGGTCGAACCGTGGCGCAGGCGCCGGCTGCACCACACCGTCCACCTCCACGAACGTTCTCCGCTCCCGATTGTGGGGATCGACCGGAGCCTCGCTCAACGACAGCACGGGGGCAACACACGCATCGGTTCCGGCGAATCGCGCTACCCACTCGGCGCGGGTAGCCGAGAGGAACGCCGCCGCAAACCGCTCCTTCACCGCCGGCCACGCGGTCGCGTCCAGTTGCGGCGGGAGATCGGCCGGGTCGAGACCGAGCAGCCCCACAAACTCGGCGTAGAACTG
>JASJAX010000156.1 GCA_030066755.1 Acidimicrobiia bacterium | reverse complement strand
CGGTGCCTTCGTCCGGGATGAACTCGTCCGGCGTCAGCCGGGCCTCGTTCTCGACCTTGGCGAGGAATCGCTGCGCCTGGGTGTCGACCTCCTGGCTGACCGATGTATCGAAGAAGTAGACGGGACGGACATTGATCGCCGCCCGGTTGCGCGCCTCGTCGGTTGCCTCCTGATCGACCACCTGAATGAAGAACGGTGCCTCGACTCGTTCGGATGCAATATCGCCGACGGCCACAGTCGGCGGCTCGACGGCCTGGGGTCGACCGACGATCAGCGCGGCCGCCACGAACACCACGGTGACGGCGATCACCAGCAGGTTCAGGACAACCGGGTTCCCACGGCTCTCGGTCATCGTTTTGCGTCCAGTTCGGCCTTGCGGCGATCCTCGTACTTGCGATACGCCTCGACGATGGCGGCAACGATCCGGTGGCGGACGACATCCTTGCCGGTGAGCTCCATGAAACCGACGCCATCAACGTTGCGGAGGATCCGCTGGACTGCACGAAGCCCGGACGACTTGCCGTCGCCGAGGTCAACCTGCGTCACATCACCGGTGATGACCATCTTCGAGTTGAACCCGAGACGTGTCAGGAACATCTTCATCTGCTCCGGAGACGTGTTCTGCGCCTCGTCGAGCACGATGAATGCATCGTTGAGCGTGCGGCCGCGCATGTAGGCAAGTGGAGCGATCTCAATGGTGCCGCGCTCCATCAGACGCTGGGTCTCCTCCGGCCCCAGCATCTCGTACAGGGCGTCGTAGAGCGGCCGCAGATACGGATCGACCTTGGCGGTCAGGTCACCGGGCAGGAACCCGAGTCGTTCGCCGGCTTCCACAGCAGGTCGGGTGAGGATGATCCGTCGCACCGAACCGGAGACGAGTGCTTCCACGGCACAGGCCATTGCGAGGTAGGTCTTGCCGGTTCCGGCGGGACCAATACCGAAGACCATCGTGTTCTCGCGGACGAGATCGACGTACACCTTCTGGCCGTGGGTCTTCGGCCGGACCTGCTTGCCCCGACCCACCTTGATCGAATCGGTGAAGATGCCGGACGGTGCCGGGACGTCGGACTTGACGAGGTCGATGACCCGGGCCACCCGGTCGGCGTCGAGCGGTTCGCCCTCCTGAATGAGGATGAGCAGCTCATCGAACACCGTTCGCGCCGTGGTTGCGATGTCCTCAGGCCCGGCGATATCGAGCTCGTTACCGCGCGCCACGATACGCGCCTGCGGGAACGCATCCTCGACCATGCGCAAGTAGGCGTCGCGCTCGCCGAGGAGATCCACCATCAAGTGGTTGCTCGGGACGCGCAGCCGTATCTCAGTCTGTGCTTGCGTAGTCACGACGTTTCACCGGACCGCAGGAAAGGGGAAAAAGCGAAATGCGTTGTTCCAACGCATCGGGTCGGAAGTATAGGTGAGTTGAAGGAACACCGATAGGCGGGCGCGCTCACGAGCCCTCGGTGGTCACTCCCAGCTCGATCAAGCGCTCGCTGAAATCATTGGCCGACACATCCAGCAACATCGCCAACGTCCGAAGGTCGTCACCGCGCACGGTGAGTACTCGCCCGTTGAAGTCCTGACGCAGCATCTGGATGCCGCGCAGGAATCGTTCGATGATCACCGCATCCTGACCCGACAGGTTCTCGATCCGATTCAAGTCGATCGTGATCCCACCGCTGAGCGACGGCAACGCCGGTGCCTCCGCCCCGGCTTCCTGGGGAAGCAGCTGGTTGACGGGGACTCCATAGAAGTCGGCGAGGCGCCGCAGCCGCGGCAGGGACAGCGAGCGCTCACCACGCTCATAGGCCCCAAGGACCGCTGCTTTGAACTCTTGATCCGATACTCGCTGGACGTCCTGGAGCGACAGCCCGCGCTGTTTACGGATCGATCGCAGGCGCTTCCCAACTTGCTCGTTGTACGAAGACACGCGCCCCTCCTCAGTGAACACGCAGCGCGCGTGAGCTAAACGCGCTCTGTAGGCGGATTGTAACCCGAAATCGGCGGATCGTGCAGGCTTTCGCGTCATCGAACCCCCCGGAAGCTGGTCACAGGCCTCAAGGAGACGGTCACCCGGGCGAGGATTCACCCCATACGCGCCGCACCAGCGGCGACGATCGCGGCGGTTTCGATCCGGAGGACCCGCTCCCCGAGACCCACGCGAGTGATGTTCTCCGGGAGCTCCTGCGGATCGAATCCACCTTCGGGGCCGACGGCGATGGCCACGCTCCCGGCTTCGTGCGACGCAAGGACATCGAGAATCGGCGACCCACCGACGTCGGCCGCCAGCGTGAGATCGACGTCGAGCGACGCCACGTCGGCAATGTCCAGCGCCTCGCCGATGCGCATGAGATGTGCGCCACGGGACTGCTCGAGCGCACCGACCGCCCAGGCGTCGGCCTTATCAAGCCGCGGGATCCGCGGCCCGCTGTGGAGCGTCGTGAGCCACCGCAGCTCCGTCACGGCGAGCTCAGCCGCCTTCTCGACGACGAACCGGGCTCGCTCAGTCGACTGGGGTGGCGCCACCGCCAACACGATCGCCGGGCTCGCCGGGGCCACCTCCTGCTCGTCACCACGGACGATCTCGTCATCACCGTAGGTACCGGCGCCGATGTGACCCTTGCCGTCGGTATACGAGATCGTGCTGCCGTCGCGAACTCGCAGCACCTTGCGGAGATGGTGGCGAATGCTGTCGGTGAGGCGGATGGTTGCGTCCGGCCAGGGTCCCGGGACGTACACGTGGGGTACGTGACCCACGTCATCGCCCCCGACGCCGCCGACGGCGCTTGCGGTCGGCGGGGTGCTCGCCCCGGACCTCGGCGAACTTGCGCAGCGCGTCCTCTTCCTCGGCGCTCAGCTTCTCGGGCACGTTGACGACCATTTCGACGAACAGGTCGCCACGGCCCCTTCTCCGCAGCCGTGGCATCCCGCCGTTGCCGATCCGGAAGACCGTTCCGGGCTGCGTGCCTGCCGGCACGTCCAGCTCTTCATCGCCGCCGTCGATCAGCGGAATCGTCAGTGAGGTTCCGAGCGTCGCCTCGGCAATGCCGATGTAGGCGACGTGTTTCAGGTCGTCGCCGAGGCGTTCGAATCGTTCGTCGGCCGTGACCCGAACCTCGACGTAGAGGTCGCCGGCTGGAGCTCCCGGGTTCCCCGCGCCACCTCGGCCCGTGAGGCGAAGCCGGGTTCCGTCGTCGACGCCGGGCGGGATCTCGACTGTCACCGATCGGGCGCCTTCGACCAATCCGGCACCACGGCACTCGGAGCACGGGTTCTCGATGATGGTTCCGGCGCCACGACAGGCCGTGCAGGGCGCAACTGTCATCATCGAACCGAGGAATGTGTCGCGACGAGCTTGCACCTGGCCGCGCCCGCCACAGGTCGAGCAGGTCACCGGGCTGTGACCGGGCTCGGCCCCGCTCCCCGCACATACCGAGCATTGGTCGGCCGCCCGGAACTCGATCTCCTTGGAGAGTCCCGCCGCAGCCTCCGCAAGCGTGAGGCGCACCCGAACGGCAACGTCTGCTCCGCGGGCCGGACCCGTGCGGACATTCCCGAAGCCGC
Source organism: Acidimicrobiia bacterium (assembly GCA_030066755.1). Taxonomy (GTDB): domain Bacteria; phylum Actinomycetota; class Acidimicrobiia; order Spongiisociales; family UBA5794; genus JASJAX01. The sequence continues at coordinate 2,720 of JASJAX010000156.1, read as the reverse complement.
CGAATCCCCCGGCGCCGCCGAAGAACTGCCGCAGGATGTCATCGAGGCCGCCAAATGTGCTGAAGAGGTCCTGTCCGACGAACGTGTCACCCCGGTCGTACGCAGCACGTCGCTGCGGATCGGAGAGCACTTCATAGGCCTCAGCGATCTTGCGGAACTTCGCCTCCGCCTCGGGATCGTCCGGATTGGCGTCGGGATGGGTGTCACGTGCCAGTCGGCGGAACGCCTTCTTGATGTCGTCCTGAGAAGCGTCGCGCGACACGCCGAGGAGGTCGTAGTACTCGTTCATCGCCCCGTCCGAGTTCAGCTGCCGAGACTGTCGGCAAGGCCGTCACCGACCTCTTCGACGATCCGAATCGTGCGCCGGTAGTCCATCCGCATCGGCCCAATGACCCCGACCCGGCCGAGACCGTGCTCCCCGGCTTCATAGGCCGTGGACACCACTGCGAGATCGACCCCGTCCATGTCGAGCTCGGACCCGATGCGAACCGCCGTACCGTCGCCGGGCTCGCTGATCAGGTCGCGGACTGCAGCCTCCTGGCTGAGAAGGCCGAGCACGAGCGAGACGTTAGCGAGATCCTCCCACAAGGCGGCGAGATGCCCCTGTCCGCCCACATAGACATCACTGGTCGACTCCTCGCTGCGACGCAGCCGCGCTGCCACGGTGCGAACGATGCGCAGGAGGCGATCCGACGCCTCGCCGTCCGTCAGCGTCTTGATCACCGACTCGCCGTCCTCGAGCGACTTCCCGGCGTACGCGCGTGCCAGCAGCACCTCGGCCTCGTCGAGCTCGTTTGGCGATGGATCGAACGTGAGGCGAACGATCTCCTGAGACACCCGCCCACTCTCGGCGACCGAGACGGCGAGCAGGGTGTTCGCTCCGAGGTGCACGATGTGTACACCGCGCAGCGACTCGGCACCGAGGCCAGGGCCCAGGACGACCGCCGGATAGTGGCTGATCTCCGACAAGAGGCCCGACGTGTCCTTGAGCAGCTTCGAGAGCCCGTGATGGACATCAGTGAAGAACGACTCGATTCGCGCCCGGGTCGCAGACCTCAGGCGAGCGGGCGAGCAGTGATCGACGTAGTACCGATACCCCTGGGGCGTCGGGACCCGGCCCGCAGAGGTGTGGGGCTGGGCAACGAACCCGTACGACTCGAGCTTGGCGAGGTCGTTGCGCACGGTTGCGCTCGACACCTTCAGGCCACTCCGTTCGAGAATGGTCTGTGAACTCACCGGCTGGCCCGTCGCGATGTACTCCTCGACGAGCGCCTGCAATACCTGGCTCGGGCGGTCGTCCAGCATGCCCAACAAGTTAGCAGTCTCAGGCTGAGAGTGATAAGCGTTTGGGCAGCTTTGCTGCTCAAACGCAGACTCCAGTCGCCAGCCCCAACATGACTGAGCCGCCGCCGTGCCACGCGGCAGCCCGACGGTGAGGGAACGGTGAGGTCAAGTCGCCAGTCCGAACACCGGCGTCTCACCGCTTCGAACGCGCGCACTACTCACTGGCGACTGGCGACTGGCGACTGGCGACTGGCGACTGGCGACTGGCGACTGGCGACTGGCGGGCGATAGCCCGCCTAGCCCGCGTTGGCCAGCCTCCGCTTTTCGGTGCGGTAGCGGAGGTCGTCGAGGTCGTAGGCGGCGGTGCCTTGCTCGACCTGGCGTTTGAGGACCTTGGCGGCGTCCTTGGCGCGGAGTGGCTTCGAGAAGTAGTAGCCCTGGGCGGAGCCGCAACCGAGTTCCTTGATCTTCTCGAGCTGTTCGAGCGTCTCGATGCCCTCGACGATGATCTGCATGCCGAGCGCGTTGCCGAGACTGACGATGGTCGACACGAACGGCGACGAGTCGTCTTCTTCGTCCGTGATCGCCGTGACAAACAGGCGGTCGATCTTCAGCACGTCGACGGGAAGCTTGTGCAACGACGCCAGCGACGAGTACCCGGTGCCGAAGTCGTCGATCGCCAGCTTGATCCCGAGCTCACGGAGGTCGTGAAGCCGTTCGGGCTCGACGCGCATCATCGTCGTCTCGGTGATCTCGAGGACGATCAGCTCAGGATCGACGTCGTGCTCTTCCAGGGCCTTGCGAACATCGTCGACCAAACCCGGCTCCTCGAGCTGCTTGGTGGACAGGTTCACGGTCACCTTGAAGGTCTCGAGCTCGTCACCGTGCTGGCGCTTCCACTCGCCGCATTGACGAACGGCTTCGCGCAGCACCCAGCGTCCGATCTCGGTGATGAGTCCCGTCTCTTCGGCGAACGGCACGAACAGCGCCGGGCTCAGCCATCCGCGGAGGGTGTGCTCCCACCGCACGAGCGCCTCAAATCCGAGAATCGCCCCATCGTCGAGGTCCACGATCGGCTGGTAGGCCAGCCGGAGCTCCTCCTTCCGGATCGCTGCTTCCAGGTCGGCCCGCATCTGGAGCTGGGCAACGACCTCAGCGTGCATGCTCGATTCGAAGAGCCGGAAGGCGCCCTTGCCGCCGCGTTTCGCCGAGTACATCGCCGCATCCGCATCACGCAGGACCTGGTTGGCGGTATCGCCATAGCGTCCGAAGGCAATTCCGATGCTGCCGAGGGACTTCACTTGACGGCCGGCGATCGAGAATGGAATCGACAACCCGTCGAGCACCCGCTGCGCTACCGCCGTGGCGGTGGCGGGACCGTCGATCTCCTCGAGCAGGATCCCGAACTCATCACCGCCGAGCCGGGCGATGGTGTC
>JASJAX010000155.1 GCA_030066755.1 Acidimicrobiia bacterium | reverse complement strand
CCTCGGCACCCCTCCCTACAAGGGAGGGGGAACCGGCCTGCTCGGCGCGATACCTACCTCACCGGGACGATGCGGGCGAGGGTGCCGGAGTGGGTGAGGATGTAGAGCTCGCCGTTGTTGTCGATGCCGAAGGCGTTGATCTGGGCGGTACGGCCGATGTCCTCGGTCCAGTCGGCTTCTTCGATGATCGCACCGTCCTCTTGCACGAAGCTGCGCAGCCATCCGGCGCACCAGTCGGTGTAGAAGTAGTGACCGTGGAGCTCGGGCATCGCCTCACCTCGATAGACGTGGCCGCCGGTGATGGAGCAGCCGTCGTCGTGGGCGTAGGCGAGGATCGGGACGTGGTAGTCGGTGATGTCGCAGTCGGCCTCACGGAAGCACACATCACCTTCGACGTTCGGCCAGCCGAGGTTGGCGCCGGCAGCGGTGTCGAGATCCAGAACGTCGATCTCCTCACGGAAGTCGAGACCGACATCGGCGACGATCATCACGTTCTCGACGGGATCGATCGCAAACCGCCACGGGTTGCGGACGCCCCAGACCCACACCTCCGGTCGGCCGCCGTCACCATCCTCGAACGGGTTACCTGCCGGGATGGCGTACGGGTCGCCGTTGTCGACATCGAGCCGGACGATGGTGGCGAAGAGCGTCTCGGGATTCTGCCCTTGGTCGGACGCATTGGCACCGTCACCGAGCGACACGTACAACAAGCCGTCGGGACCGAACATCACCATGCCGCCGTAGTGGCGCGGCTCGGTCGCTCGAGGAGGCTGCTCGAACTCGAAGAGCACCTTCTCGGTGTCACGATCGGCTTGATCGGCGTCGGCCGAGGAGGCACGGAACTCGGACAGCTGCCGGCGTCCTCCGGTGTCGGTGTAGTACACGAAGAAGCGGCCGTTGGTCTCGAACTCAGGATGGAAGTCGAGCCCGAGGAGACCCTGCTCGATGCCGTTCGCCCCGACGCGGTCCCGCAGATCCAGATACGGCGGGTCGGACACGAGGGCATCGTTCTCGACGATGAAGATCCGGCCACTGCGCTGGAGCACAAAGAGCCGATCGGTCTCGCCCGGAGGCTGCGTGGCGTAGGTCAGGCCGGCGAGTTCAGTGACGAGGGTTTCGAGGGCCAGGCCCTGCAGGGGCGGCAGGTCGGTCGCAGTGCCGCCGTCACCGGCGTCGGTGCCACCATCGCCGGTATCGCCCGTGTCTCCGGTGTCCCCGCCGGTCGAGCCGGCGCCGTCGGTGGATCCGCCTCCGGATGAGCCGTCGGTGTCGCCTCCCGTGGTGCCACCATCACCGGTATCGCCCCCGTCGGCAGCCGTCGTGTCTCCCCCGCCGGTGTCATCGCCGGTGACCGCTTGAACAGCGGTTACGGCCCCGGCGACGAGGATGATGACGGCGATCAGCAGGATGAAGACTTGAAGATCGGTCGACCGGCGTGGCGAGGTGTACTGCGGCGCTCCCATTGGCGCGAAGGTAGCAGCCTGCCGGTCAATAGCTGGAACCCTCCGCCGACGAGGACGAGCCCGAGGAAGCCCTTCCCGAAACGCTTCTCGGTGTGTAACGTTGCCGCCATGTTGCAGTCGACGAACACCCGACTTCTGCTCACGTAGGCGAGCCGTTCCGCGGCTCGCCCCAACCTCCTGTGCTCGGTGCCGGGAGGTTTTTTCGTTCCCGACTCAGGAGGTCGACAACGTGAACCCAATGACCAAACCACGAACGGAGGGTCCGCTCTCATGGCTGCTCCGTACGACCCACACGCAATCGAGACCCACTGGCGCACGCGTTGGGAAGCCACGGGGTTAGCCAAGGTTGACCTGGACGCCGTCTCGTCCGATGACGTCTTCGTCAACCTCGTCGAGTTCCCCTACCCCTCAGCCGAGGGGCTCCACGTCGGACACGTCTACCGCTATGCGGGCGTCGACGTCCACGGCCGCTACCGGCGCATGCGCGGCAACCAGGTGTTCCAGCCGATTGGCTTCGATGCGTTCGGCATCCACTCCGAGAACTACGCGCTACGCGTCGGCGAGCATCCCAAAGCCGTCACCGCCCGCACGACCCGGCGATTCACCAACCAGCTGCAACGCAGCGGCATGGCGTTCGACTGGGGCCGCACCGTCAACACGAGCGACCCCAGCTACTACCGGTGGACCCAATGGATCCTGGTGCAGTTCTTCGATGCCGGCCTGTTCTATCAGGCCGAAGCTCCCGTCGTGTGGTGTCCGTCGTGTTTGACCGTCCTGGCCCGCGAGCAGACCGAGAACGCCGGCACCACATGCGAGCGGTGCAGCACCGCGGTACACGAGCGCACGATGCGCCAGTGGTTTCTGCGCATCACCGACTACGCCGACCGCCTGCTCGACGGGCTGGACGCGCTGGACTGGCCGGAACGGGCGAAGCGTCTGCAGCGGCGGTGGATCGGCAAGTCTTTCGGTCGCGAGATCGACTTCGGCAACTTGACCGTGTTCACCACCCGCCCCGACACGCTGCCTGCGGTGACGTTCCTGGCCGTTACGCCGGGCCACCCGGCAGCCGGGTCGAGCCGTCCGCACCCGATCACCGGCGACCCGGTGCCGGTCTACGAGGCGGACTATGTCGTCGACTCATACGGGACCGGTGTCGTGATGGGCGTCCCCGCCCACGACGAGCGGGACCGTCGCTTTGCCTCCGAGCACGGAATCTCGGTGTCGGATGCGGCATTGCTCAGCGACGCAGAGGCTGGGGCGGTCGGGCGAGCTGCGACTCGCTATCGCATCCACGACTGGCTGATCTCCCGGCAGCGCTACTGGGGACCGCCGATCCCCATCGTGCACTGCCCGGGATGCGGCCCGGTCGCCGTACCCACCGATCAGTTGCCGGTCGTCCTCCCTGACATCGACGACGTCGCCCCGACCGGGGACGGACGGTCTCCGCTCGCAGCGGTCGAGGAATGGGTCCGAACCACGTGCCCACAGTGCGAAGGACCGGCACAGCGCGAGACCGACGTGAGCGACACGTTTGTCGACTCGGCGTGGTACTTCCTGCGGTACCCGTCGACGGAGTTCGACGACCGGCCGTGGGACACCGACCGAACGGCACGCGTACTGCCCGTTGACTTCTATGCCGGCGGGCAGGAGCACGTGCAGCGTCACCACCTGTACGCCCGGTTCACCACGATGGCACTGCACGACCTCGGCCTGGTTCCGTTCGCCGAGCCGTTCCCCCAGATTCGACTGGGCGGAATGATCGTGAGGGAGGGCGCCAAGATGTCGAAGAGTCGCGGCAACGTCGTGACTCCGGATGACTACATCGATACGGTCGGTGCCGACGCCCTGCGCTGTGGGCTGCTGTTCTCGGCACCGTGGGACCAGGGTGGCGAGTTCACCGACGCCGCCATTGCTGGTGTCGAGCGCTTCTTTGCCAAGACGTGGCGGGCGATCACCAGTCCCGACGGTGAAGGTCCCGACGACCGCGCGCTCGCCCGGACCGCTGCGGCCGTCAGCGACGCGATCGAACGTATGGCATTCAACGTCGGCCTGGCACGGTTGATGGAGATCGTCGGTGACATCCGTTCGGACGAGGCGAAGCGGGTATTCGTTCGGCTGCTGGCCCCGTTCGCCCCGCATCTCGCAGAGGAACTGTGGCATCAACTGGGTGAACCGTATTCAGTGCACGAGCAGTCGTGGCCGGAGTTCTCGGCGGACCTCCTCCAGGAGGACACCGTCGAGATCCCCGTCCAGGTCGACGGCCGCCTCCGCGGCACCATCGCAGTCCCCGCCGACGCCGACGAAGCGCAGGTGGCTGCGATCGCCAGAGAAAGCGTGCCGGCCCTCGGAGAGGTGACGCTGGCCAGGGTCGTCTACGTCCCAGGCCGCGTGTACAACGTGGTGACCGAAGGCTCACGACGCCGCGTACCGACGACTGACGACTGACGACTGACGACTGACGACTGACGAAGCGCACACACCCGACCAGGGTGCGGGGCCCGTCGGTCGCGCCTGTAGCTCAGGCCGTAGCTACTCTCCGCGCCATGCATCTGCGGTTCCCGGCTCCGTCGCTGATCCTGCTCGTCGGCCCGTCATCATCGGGCAAGTCGACGTGGGCGGCGCAGAACTTCCGGGAAGGGCAGGTGCTGTCAACCGACCAGTTCCGGGCGTTCGTGGGCACGAGCAGTCGCGATCAGCGCGCATCGGCACGCGCCTTCGAACTCGTGGAGCAGCTCGTCGCTGAACGCCTCGACGCCAACTTGGTAACGGTCGTTGACTCCCTCGCCCTCAATCGCGAGCAACGTGAGCGCCATATCGCCATGGCGCACGACCGCGGACTGGCGGTGTTCGCCGTTGGTTTCGACACCGATCCCAAACTGTGTCGGGAACGCAACGACGCTCAGGGACGACCCGTGCCCGTCGGCGTCCTCAATCGCCAGCTGAAACGATGGCCCGTCGTACGTGACGTAGAGCTGCACGAGGATGGGTTCGACGGGGTGCACGTGTTCCCATCGCCTCCGCGGGTCCACCTCGTACCCAAGGCTCTCGCCGAGGCACCCGATCGGGCGAATGGCCAACACACGGATCCGAAGCCGTTGCGATTCGGACTGGTGCTGTCGGTCTTTCCGTGGGATGCCGACATCATGGGACCGAAGATCGCTGCGATCGCCCAACGCGCCGAGGATGTCGGTTTCGACTCGTTCTGGGTGATGGACCACCTGCGCCAGATCCCACAGCTCGGAGCTGCATGGGACTCACTGCCGGAGGGGTACACAACGCTTGCATTCGCCGCCGGAGTCACGGAACGCATCCGACTCGGCACCATGGTCACGGCGATCACGTATCGCAACGTCGGCTTGCTCGGCAAGATGATCGCCACGCTCGATGTGCTGTCCGGGGGCCGAGCCGTCGCCGGGCTCGGTGCCGGCTGGTTCGAAGCGGAAGCCGAGGGCTACGGCTACGAGTGGCTCCGGGATGGAGCGCGCCTCGACGTTCTCGAGGATGCCCTCCAGGCGCTCCCGATGGTGTGGGGCCCCGGGTCCAAACCATTCTCCGGCAAGACCTTCGATCTGCCGGAAACCACGTGCTATCCCCGACCGATCCAGGAGCGCATCCCGGTCCTCGTGGGTGGAGGAGGAGAGAAGCGCACCCTGCGCCTGGTGGCGCAGTACGCCGATGCCACCAATCTGATGGGCGACACAGCCCGGGTTGCCCACAAGCTCGACGTGCTCCGCGCCCACTGCGCCGACGTCGGACGCGACCCCGCCGACATCGAGGTCACGGTCCTGGCGAGTGCGCTGACGGCCACCGATCCGGACTCCCTGAGCCGACGCATTGCCGAGCTCGACACGAACGGGGATCCGGAGGCGTTCGCCGCCAGATCCGGCGCAGCTACCACCGAGGACCAGATCGGACGGTTCCGTGCGTACGCCGACATCGGCGTCGACACGATGATCCTCGGCATCGCCGGGCTCGAGGAGCCCGATGATCTCGAACCGTATCGTCAGATCATCGAGGCCTTCGCCTGAGGGGCTGGGCCGGGCCGCAGCCACTGAGCGTTCAGGTGCGTCGGCTCCGCCGCCACCGAGCGAGCAAGGCCGCGATCACGAACAGGAACGGCACGGCGATCCCGGACATGCATCCGGGATCCTCTTCCGAGTACTCGACGAGTTGTGGACTCATGCGTCACCCCGTTCGGCGGATCGTGGGTCTCACGACTGTATCGACCGGACGACTCCCAGGCGTTAGGCCCTCTCGATCGTGATCCCATATTGATCGACGGACGTAGGATCTCCTGGATGGACGCCGTAACCGAGGCCGTGCGCCGAATCGCAGTCGATACTGGCTTCTCCGGAGTCGTCCGCGTTGATGAGCCCGGCAGCACGCAGCTCGCAGCGGCCTTCGGCTTCGCACACCGTGGCCTCGAGGCACCGAACGAACTCGACACCCAGTTCGCCATCGCGAGCGGCGCCAAGGGCTTCACGGCACTGGCCATGGTGAGCCTCATCGAGAGCGGAGACATTTCGCTCACGACCCGCGCACGATCGGTGCTTGGCGATGACCTGCCGCTGATCGACGACGCCGTCACGATCGAGCATCTCCTCGCTCACACGTCGGGAATCGGCGACTACCTCGATGAGGAGGACGAGACGCTCGGTGCTACCGACTACGTCCTCGACACGCCGGTTCACCGTCTTGCGACAACGGAGGGATTCCTCGCCGAGATCGACGGCTACCCCATGAAGTTCTCGCCCGGCGC
>JASJAX010000025.1 GCA_030066755.1 Acidimicrobiia bacterium | reverse complement strand
CTTCAGTGCCTTCACAATCGAGGCAACCTGCTCGATGCCCTCCAAACTCTCCTCGAGGGCGCCCGGGATCTCCTCCGTCAGGAAGTCGACATCGGCCTTCTTGGCGATGTCGTTGTAGGACTCCATCAACCCGGCAACCTCGCTCACATCGCGTACGGCATCGGCGAGATGGGAGGAGGCTTCGGCCAATGCCAGCAGGTCCTGCAGTGATTCCTCTACGAAGCGGGTGTTGTCGCTGACATACTGGATCGGAGTGTTGATCTCATGGGCGATTCCGGCTGCGAGGCCACCGATGGCTTCGAGCTTTTGTGCGTTGAGGAGCTCCGCCTGGGTCGTCGACAACTCGTTGAGCGCCGTCTGCAGCTCAGCGGTTCGTTGTTCCACCGTCTGCTCGATCGACTGTCGGATGCGAACGAGCCGGGCGTGGAAGTGACCGATGGCATAGCCCGTAAAACCCAAGACGAATGGCGCTAGATCAACTATGTAGAGGACCGGCTGGGAGCGATGAGCGGCACCGGCTCCCGAGGAGGCCGCACCGGCTGCAAGCCAACCGATGAGGGGAAACATCGCTCCAAACACGACGCCGCCTATCAGCCAGCGGATCTGAATGCACCGCTGTCGGTTGGAGCAGGACCGCTCGTCGGGTGGTTCGCTACCTGCCGGCGTCTCGGCAGCTTGATCGTGCATGTTGGATCAGCTCCTTGCGTGACCGAACCAGGCATTGGATATCCCTGGTGTCCCCACAGGACCCCTCGTCGGCTCCTCATCACTGTCGGCCGTCGACTGCCATCGGTAAGGCAGCGTCATCGACGGGCGAGGGCGCGGTGGGCCAGCCGGGCCGTTTCTGGGGAGGCCTTGATGGCCTCGGTGGCTCCTGCAGTTCCGGCCGGGAGGCTGAGGCTGAAGACGGTCCATCCATCATTGCGGACATGGGTGACGTCGCCGCCCATGAGCTGTGCCAATTGGCGGCTCACGGTTAGGCCGAGACCTACCGAGTCTGTTTGGCCGGGTCTGTCGTGAGCCCTGCCATATGCGGTGAATATCAGTTCGGCTTCCTCCGAGGGAATCGGATCGCCGTCGTCCCAGACCTCGACCCTGCCCACGGCTCCTGAGGATGAGATAACAACACGGATGTTGCCTCCGCCGTAGCGGTCTGCGTTGCTTATGAGATTGCGCAGGATCTGGCGGACTCGAATCGGATCTCCGAGGACCTGCCGTCGTCCGGTGTCATCAACTGCGACCGGGATGTCTGGGGGAATGGTGGCGGTGACCTCGTCGATCAAGTCCACGTTTTCGATCACCATCGACAGGTGTCCCGTTTGGGCGCGGGCCGCCACCAGGAGGTCGTCGACGATGGCGGCGACTTCTTCGCTTTGTTCGACGAGGATTCCGATGAACTCCTGCTCCTCCGCTGCAGGCAGCGATCCGTTCGCCTCGTGGAGCGTGTGGGCAAGCCCGACAACCGCTGTCAATGGGGTGCGCAGTTCATGGCTGATACTGGCGACGAAGCGGTCCTTGTCCGCCAGCAACTCGTCCTTCTCCCGCAGTAGCCCCTCCTTCTGGACCCGCTGCCGCAGCAACTCGGCTGTGGCGCGCAGCAATACCCACGAAACGGGAAGCATCGTCAGGAAGGTCACGACGACCACTAGTGCGGCGGTTTCCGTCCCGGAGCGCTGCTGCAGTTCGAAGACGATGGTGGCGACCGTGACCGCGAGCCCCGACATCGTATAGAGAGCCATTGCCCAGATGGCTCGGTGCACCGGAACGAAGAAGAACACAAAGAACGACTGCGCCAGCACGACAAACAGCACGACCTCAGGTAGGTCGACCAGGATTGCCATGGTGAGGTACAGGAGGGTGTCCCAGGTGACCATCTCCAGAAGCCCGGCGCGGGGGCGCGCATACGCATGGGAGACGATGAGCACGCAGCTGAGGGCGATGCCCGCGACCACCAGGGACCGGTGCTCGAAGCGGTGGCCGAGCGCAGATGTGGTCACCGCCAACAACACGCTGACCGCCAATCGGGTGCGGCGGTACACCGTGTTGTACGCAGCAAGGTCGATCGAGGGGCGCTCCGTCCCCAAGAATGCGCGCAGCTCTGACTTGTTCACGCATTCCCTGTCGGCGAGCCGGGGCGCTTGGTTAGCCGGGCGCGATTCTCAGCTGATTCTTAGGCAACTCGCGGCCGCCGCTTAATACCATGAACGAAAGTGCGGTCGAAGGTCCTGGTCGAAGGGATTGACTGAATGAACACCAAGAACCTGCGCACCTCCCTGGCTGCTGCGATGGGGGGTGCGGTACTGATGGCGGGGTTGCTGGTAGGCGCCTCGTTCGCTCTGGCTCAGGAAAGCGAAGAGCCGGATACCGCAGAGGACGGCGACGCACTCACGCGAGTCTTCGGCTACGTCCAGGATCTGCTGGAGAATGAGGTCCAACCCACCGAGGATGCCCCGGATGACGACCTGGCCAGGCTCTTGGAAGAGCTCCGGGACGACGTGGCGCCGCTCGTCGACGAGATCAAGGAGCTTGCCAACGCTGCTATCGAGGAGGCGGTTGAGTCCGGTGCTCTGACCGAGGAGCAAGCGGACCGAGCCCGCGATCGAGTAGAGAAGTTCTCCCTGCCCGAGAGGTTCCCCTTCCTGGAGCGCGGCTTCCGGTTTGGCTCCGACGGGTTTGGCTTTGGTGCGTTGCCGGAGTGGTTGGAGTTGCCGGAGGACTTTGAACTCCCCGAGGATTTCCCGTTCGGCTCCGACGGGTTCGGGTTTGGTGCGTTGCCGGAGTGGTTGGAGTTGCCGGAGGACTTTGAACTCCCCGAGGATTTCCCGTTCGGCTCCGACGGGTTTGAGTTTGGTCCTCCACCCGAGGGTTTCGAGTTCCGCTTCGGACCGTTTGAGCGATTTGACGAAGACCTGAGGGGCCTCACCGAAGATCTCGATATCGATCTTGATGAGTTGCTCGAGCTGCTGCGGTCGGGCATGAGCCTCGACGAGGCCCTGCAGGAGCTCGGGACTGACCTCGAGTCGCTTCTCGCGGACGCCCGTGAGCAGGCGCTCGCCAAGATCAACGAGCTTGTCGAGCAAGGGGAACTGACGGAGGACCAGGCAGATCGCATCAAGGACCTGATCGAGAGCATTGAGCTCGGTGCGTTTCCCTTTGGTCTGCATCGGCTCGAACTCGACTCCGGCGAGCTCCCCGACTTCGGTCGGTGGGGCCGCGGTCACGAAGGCTTCGGCCACGGATTCTTTGGCCCGTCGGAGCGGTCATCCGAGGGAGAAGGTGGCGCCTTTGAGGAGACGCTCCTCGACGTGTGATTCTCAGCTTGGCTGTCCGCCGCTACCTGCGTAACTTGGGTGCATGAGAGGCGGCCTGATCACGCTGCGCATTGTGCTTTCTGTGGTGTGGGCTGTGCTTCGCCGCATCTGGCACCGGCTCCGTTTTGGACCGGCAGTGGCCGGCTGGGCCTGGCAGGTGGAGCTGCGGATGGTGGCGTTACGGGCTTTTCTCGACGCAGCTCGCAGCAGCCCTGACCCCCGCGCCCGTTCTCGGATCGAAGAGAACATCGATCCGCCGCTGCCGCGTGCGCTCCGCAAGGTGCTCGAGCTGCGATCACTCAACATGAGCGGGATCGGGGTCGAGAAGATCGAGCATGCGGTCGGTGCGATCGATGCGAGGTCACGGCCAACTCTCCTATACCTGCATGGCGGAGGCTATTTGGCAGGTAGCGCCGCAACACATCGCCGCTGGGTAGCACGGCTGGCATGGGCACTGGGGGCTGAAGCATTTGTGCCGAACTACCGCCTCGCTCCCAAACACAAGTTTCCGGCGGCCCTCGATGATGCGATGGCGGTCTACAAGGGATTGCTTGCGGAAGGCGTTGAGCCGGAAAGGCTGTTCGTCGCAGGAGATAGTGCCGGTGGTGGCCTGGCGGCGGCACTGCTGCTGCGGTTGCGTGATACCAACGAACCGTTGCCCGCCGGCGGCATCCTTTTCTCTCCATACGCCGATCTGGAACACACCGCCTACTCACTGGCGGAGAATCGTGCGACGGACTACCTCCCGGGGGCTTTGGTAGGCGTCGGCGCAAATAAGCTCTATCTCGGCAATCATGACCCGCGTGACCCCTATGCATCGCCCCTCCACGGCCGGTATACGGGGGTACCGCCTCTCCTGGTCGTTGCCGGGGGCCGCGAGATGATCAGGGACGATGCGGTTCGGCTCGTCGATGCTGCGAAGCGAGAAGGGTGTGCTGCGACGCTGCACATTGCGCCCGACATGTATCACGTGTGGCCCGCGCTGTTGCCGAACCATCCAGAGACCCGACGGATCCTGCTGATAGCGGCTCAGTTTGCCAAGAATCCCGCGGGGAGTTGATAGACCTCAGCTGTCCGCCGGCGCTGCAGCGTCATCACCCGGGAACTCCTCGTACAGGATTGGTCCGGGTTCGGTAGTGGCCATCCGCTGCGCAATCTCTGCGGGCACCGGGCGGTTCGCCAGGTCGACATGTACTACCTGCGGCGAGTACTCGGCAAGCTCGCTCTCGTCGTAGTCGGCGTAGCTGATGACGATCACCTTGTCGCCGGGCGAGACCAGACGAGCGGCGGCTCCGTTGAGGCATACATCGCCGGGGCCGCCGGCGATTGCATAGGTGACGAGTCGATTGCCGTTATCGATGTCGAGAACGTGGACTTGTTCCATCTCGCGAATATCGGCGAGCTTCATCAGATCGACGTCGAGAGTGATAGATCCAACGTAGTTGAGATCGGCATCTGTGACGGTTGCCCGATGGATCTTGGATTTCATCATGCGTCGCCGCATGGGGGCTCCTTTGCTTGGCGCCATCGGAATGGTCGCCGTACTTGCCGCTCGCGAGGGCGGCAGGATACTTCTCTCAGTAACAACCAGTCCAGGCGTAGGCCTATTCCGGTCTTGCCCCATTTGGACCCGGTCGGACGCTCCCTAGTTTCAAGGTCTAGGTGGGTGTCCGCTGCCCTTGCGGCGGACTGCTGAAACGAGCAGCAAGAGGAACAGCCCGAGGGCTGCGAAACGGGGCCGTGCCCGTTGCGGGGCTACAACTCGTTCCCGGAAGGTCTGCCCTCGGCGAATGCGGTGATGTTGGCGATGGTGTCGTGGGCAATGGCCTCGAGCGCTTCAACGGTGAAGAACGCCTGGTGCCCGGTGATGAGAACGTTCGGGAATGTAAGCAGCCGCGAGAACGTGTCATCCTGAATCACCGTGTCGGATAAGTCCTCGAAGAACAGGTCACCCTCCTCCTCGTACACATCGAGGCCGAGATGGCCGAGCTTGCCGGATTTGAGGCCCTCGATGGCCGCCCCAGTGTCGATGAGGGCACCGCGGCTGGTGTTGACCAGCATCACACCGTCCTTCATGGTGGCGATCGCCGAGGCGTCGACGAGGTGGTGCGTCTCGGGAGTGAGCGGAGCATGCAAGCTGATCACGTCTGCCTGTTCCCAGATATCACGCAGTCCGACGTATTCCAGACCGAGTTCGATTGCGTCCGGGTTCTCTCTCAAGTCGTATCCCAAGAGGCGGCACCCGAAGCCCTGCAGAATCCTCGCAACCGCTACACCGATCTGGCCAGTGCCGACGATGCCGACAGTGCGGGCTCCGAGGTCGAAACCGAGCAGACCATCGAGCGACAGGTTTCCCTCGCGGACCCGAGCGTGTGCCCGGTGGATTCTGCGATTGAGGGCGAGCATCAGGGCAACTGTGTGCTCCGCGACCGAGTCCGGCGAGTAGGCGGGCACCCGAACCACGGGTAGGCCGAGGCTCTTGGCAGCCTCCAGGTCGACGTGGTTGAAACCGGCGCTGCGGAGTGCAATCAGTTTGGGCCCGGTCTTGGCGAGCCGGAGCAAAGTAGCGGCTCCGAGATCGTCGTTGACAAACGCACACACGACGTCGTAGTCGTCCGCAAGGGACGCGGTGGTGCGATCGAGCCTGGCCTCGTAGAAGTCGAGCTGATGATCGGTTCCGTCGGCGGCTGCCGTTAGGAATCGTTTGTCATAGGGTTTGGTGCTGAAGACGGCGACTCGCATGTATGGAAGTGTACGGATCTGCGCGGGGCCGCGGATGCTGCCGGGTCAACTGCGCTTGCGCAGCACCCAAACTTGCTCGGTCGGATAGGTGTGGGCCCAATCCATCGAGGCATAGAACCGGACCTCGTCGCCCGTGGTCGGTGACTGCAGTTCGTGATAGGCGACGATCTCGAAGCCAACGGCATTGAACAGGCGTACCCAGTCGGAGATCGTGAGGTTGAACTCCGTCCCCTCATCGCCGTCCTCGTACCAATCGATGCGGTGCATACCGAAGTATGGATAAAGCAGTTCTGTACCGACGGGGTCGGCGCTGTCGTGCCGCTGGGTGATCATCACCAGCGGGTGATTGCCCAAGAACACCAATCCGCCTCCTGGCGCCAGTACTCGATGGGCCTCGGGAATCCACTTGTACGGATCGGCCCATATCGCCACTCCGTACTCGGAGATCGCGAAGTCGAAGTGGCCGTCGGGAAACGGGACCTGCTCGGCGTTGCCGTGGATGAGGTGGAGTTCGACCCCGTGCTCTTCGGCCAGTCGCCGGGCGGTGGCCAGCTGACGCTCCGAGTTGTCGATACCGACTACCGAAGCGCCACGCCGGGCCATCCACGCAGAGACGTAACCGGTGCCGCAGCCGAGTTCGATGGTTCGCATCCCCGTCATGTCATCGGGTAGCAGCTGCAGGTCCGTTTCGGGGATGCTCCAGATACCCCAACTCGGTTCGTCGGCGAGCCAGGCGCGCTCTCCCATGGCAACCCATTGGTCGGCCTGTGCATCCCAGTGCGCCCGGTTCTTGAGTACGTAGTCGGGTAGATCGCTCATCTGCGGGGAGGATAGAAGGCCCTCCGCCTGCGTGCGGTTCGGCTACGAAATGCCAACGGAACGCAGCTGAGTCCGTGCCTGCAGTTCGTTGCACGAACTGCGAGCTGCCTTGCAGGCAGCCGTGGGCCCACCTGGATTTGAACCAGGGACCTCATCCTTATCAGGGATGATCAGGGGACTGAGTTGGGGTTGGCGATTCGACAATAACCGCTGTGGCACAACGGATATAACCTCTCATTAGCTTGCGTCACTTCTGGACGTTTCTTGTCCTGTTGTGGACGCGATGTGGACGCGACTGCGGCGTGGGCCTCGTGATCAGTCTCGAGTCTGACCATCGGCTTAAAAGTCCGTCCTGGGGGTTTCAGTTGGTTTGCATCATTCCGGAAAAACATCTTCTGACCGGAAAGTCCTTGCTCGTTGTCGCTCATCTGTTTTCACCTCCTTGCGCTAGCCGCGCGGATCACACGCGGACCGCCGTCAGCGCTACAGCGGGTGCAGCCGAAGGTGATCCGAGCCCTTACACGAGCTCGTGATGATGTGGGACTGTCCGATTCTCGGCATATCTGCACTTGGTGTTGTTAATTGTCGGTGGGGAGATGCGGCCTTCGAAGGTGATGGCGTAGGCGTTGAGTGCTGCCTTTCATCGGTTCATCCAGCGTTTCCTTCTCTTGCCGGTGGGGTCCAGACTACGCAACACCGGGTACAAGCATTTCAACGCGGCCTGTTCGGTGGGCAAATGACCCCTGGCTCGGGTGGCTCGGCGCATCCTGGCATGCAGGGACTACACCGCATTGGTATCTGGTATGTAATGAGGGCGCCTTGTCCTGGTCAGTCGCTGACCTGTAGGTTCGTGGCTGTCGGGTTCGGGGTGTTGTGGAGGAACAGCTAGGGCAGGCCGATCTATACCGTGAGCTGCGAGCTCGTGTTAGTACTTGGCCGCCCCTGCGACTGGCCCGATTGCGCTGCGAGCGCGAATCCGTTTTTGTCGTGTCCGCCCGGTGGTTCCTCAACGCTTGCCTGTTGAGAGGAGAGCAACGGTGAGATCGATTGGGATGGATGTTCATCGCTCGTTTGCGCAGCTCGCTGTCGTCGAAGACGGCTTGTGCCGGGACGAGGGCCAAATCGGAGTCAAGCCTGAGGAGCTGCTGGCTTGGGCTGATGAGTTCCTTCTGCCTGACGATGAGGTGGCGTTGGAGGCAACGACCAACAGCGACGCGATCGCGAGGATGCTGCGACCGTTGGTTGCCCGGGTGGTGGTGTCGAACCCTCGCAAGACTCGGGCGATTGCCGAGGCGAAGGTCAAGACCGACAAGGTCGACGCTCGGATACTTGCCGAGTTGTTGGCTGCAGACTTCCTGCCAGAGACGTGGGTTGCTGACGACCAGACCCGAATGAGACGCCGGCTGGTGGCTCGCCGCACCCATCTGGTGAAGCAACGAACCAGGCTGAAGAACCAGGTGCACGGGATCCTGGCTCGCAATCTGGTGCCGACATGCCCACACGCTGACTTGTTTAGCGGGGTGGGTCGCAGGTGGCTGGCCGAGCAGTCGTTGCCGTCTGATGAGTGGCGCAGCGTCGACGCCCTGCTACGCCAGTTGGACTTCCACGGCGACGAACTAGCCGACGTTGAACACGACATCGCAGTTGACGCCATCGACGATCCGGTGATTGCCCGGTTGATGACTGTCCCCGGGATCAACGTCACTGTGGCGATGTCGGTCGTTGCCGCGGTTGGTGACTTCTCGAGGTTCGAGGACCCGAACCGGCTGGTGTAATACCTCGGTCTGAACCCAAAGGTTCGTCAGTCCGGGAACAGTACGGCGGTTCATGGACGAATCACCAAAGCTGGCCGCTCCCAGGCAAGGGGCATGCTTGTCGAAGCAGCATTCGCCGCGGCACGTGCCCCAGGGCCACTCCGGGCGTTCTATCGACGCATCAAAGAACGACGCGGGTTCCAGGTCGCCACCGTCGCCACAGCACGCAAGATGACAGTGCTGTGCTGGCACCTGATCACCAAAGGCGAGGACTATGCGTTCGCTCGTCCCAGCCTGGTCGCTCACAAACGACGCACGCTCGAACTCGCTGCCGGCGCCAAATCGAGGCGAGGACCAGTCGCCGGGCCATCACACGACTACCACATCAAGCAGCTACGAGACGCCGAAAAGGCTCTTGTTGAGCAAGAGGAACGAGCCTACGAAGTCCTCGTCTCCCATTGGCAACCCCGCAAACCCCAAAAGGACCGTTGACGATTACATCCGTCGAGTAGATCACCTTTCTGATCTCCGGTGAGTAGTCCAGGAATGGAGCGAACTCGGTCCACCCGTTCTCCCACAATCGTTGATGGCGGGATACTTATCACCCCATGTTTCGATGAACGGACTCTGTCTGCCACTGATGCCCAGGCGACTACAGTGAACACACAACCGGATAGGAGTGCAGCTTGTCAATACCAGCAGAGGTCTTGATGACGGCGAGAATCGACCGTGAATCGCCTGTTCCCTATTACTACCAGCTGCGCGAGATCATCCGCAACGAGATGGTCGGCAACAGGTTGGTGCCCGGCGACATGTTGCCCAGTGAGCGGGAGTTGAGCGAGGGCTTCGGCGTAAGCCGACCCACCGTACGCGAGGCGCTCGATTCGCTTGTGTTAGGCGGACTACTTCGGCGGGAGAAAGGCGTCGGCACGTTCGTTGCCGACCCGAAGTTCCAGGAGCGTTGGTCGGGACCGGTCGTCGGGTTTTCTGACTCGCTGCAGACTCAGGGTCTTGCCCTCTCCACCCGGGTTCTCAGCTTGTCGGTGGTGTCCCCTGACGCTCAAGTGCGAGAGGATCTGTTCCTCGGCTCTGAGGAGAAGGTCATTGCACTGCGGCGCCTGCGGTCCATTGCGGCGGAACCGATTCTGGTGACTGAGTCGTTCCTACCCGAGAGCCTATTCCCCGGTCTTGCCGATGTGGATTTCACCTCCGAGGGCTTATACCAAACGTTGCGCACCAAATACGGGGCCAAGATCGTTCGCGTGCGACGCGCTATCGAGTCGGTGGGCGCTACTGACGAGATAGCCAGACTGCTCGGCCTCGCCCCTGGCGGACCCGTCATGTACATCGAGAACACTGCGTACTCGGAGCGCGGCCCGATCGAGTTCTACTTCGCTTGGCGGCGCGGCGATCGGAGTCGGTTCGAGTTCGAGTATTCGGTTTCAAGTACCTAGGCGAGTCGACGACTTCGAGTTTTACTTCGCTTGGCGGCGCGGCGATCGGAGTCGGTTCGAGTTCGAGTGATCGGTCTCAACGCCTGGACGGCCACTGGTAAGGACAAGTTAACAACTTGACGCCATGTCGTCATGGCGATAGGCTTAGTCCAGAAGGAGGAGGAGTCGCTGGGTCACAAGGTCGCCGTCGTTTCCCGTTCTTTCGGCAGTACGTCGAACGAACCCTGGGAGATCCTCCACGAGCAAAACTGCAGTGTTGTCCGTGTTGACGAGAGTCTCGACGACACCGCGCTCGTCGACGGCATCCGCGATGCTGAAGCAATCATCATCGGGGGCCACCCTCTCACCGGTTCCGTCATCCGTTCGTGCCCGCGGCTGCGAGTCATCAGCATGAACGGCGTCGGTGTCGACCACATCGACATTGAGGCGGCCACCGCACAGAGCGTGGTTGTCACCAACTGCCCGGGGACGAACGCCAACGGGGTGGCGGAGCTGACGATTGCGCTCATGCTGGCAGTGGCGAGGCCAATCGTCTCGGGCAATCGGGCGCTGCAGAGCGGTCAATGGGGACATTTCCCAGGGATCGAGATCGCCGGAAAGACTCTGGGCGTGATCGGCATGGGCGCCATCGGCTCGACAGTGACGCGACTTGCCTCGTGCCTCAGTATGAATGTGCTTGTCTGCGACCCGCATGTTGTCCCTAGCGCCATCGAAGCCGCGGGCGCGGTTCAGGCCGGATTCGAGGAGCTGCTCACCTCTGCTGACTTCGTCAGTCTGCACGTACCTCTCAGCGGCACCACTGCCGGCATCATCTCCGCAGAAGCCCTGGCGTTGATGAAACCCACCGCGTTTCTCATCAACACGGCTCGCGGCGAACTTGTCGACGAGGCGGCGCTGGCGAATGCCCTGCACGCCGGCCGGCTGGCCGGAGCGGGACTCGATGTCTTCACCGAAGAACCGCCTCGACACAGCGACCTCATCGGACTCAGCAACGTCGTGGGCACACCTCACATGGGTTCGCACAGCATCGAGTCGACAACCAGAGCCAGCGTAATGGCGGCTCACAACACCGTGCTTGCTCTCAAGGGCGAGCCCCCCCTGAGCACGGTCACCTGGACGGACAGCAACGGAAGCCAACGAGCAAGGACAACAGGAGGAGTGTAGGAATGCTGAAGAAATGGACGAGGATCATCGCTGTCCTCAGCGTCGCGGCGCTACTGGCCGCAGCGTGCGATTCCGGCGATGACACAACTGCTACGACCGCAGACAACGGCGAGACGTCCGCCGCCACTGAGGCTCCCGCCGAGGGCGGCGTAACCGTCAACTGGGCGGTCCTCGCCGGTTTCTACACGGACTGGGCCGAAGAGGTTGCAGCTGAATGGGAGGCAGAAACCGGGAACAACCTAAACGTTGTCGGCATCGACTTCCCGGTCCTCTACGAGAACCAGGTGCTCGAGTCGGTCAGCGACACGGGCGCCTATGACATCCTCACCTACGACGTGGGGTGGAAGGCGGAGTTCTCCGAGAGCGGACACCTGCTCGCGCTCGACGACCTGCTGGCTGCGGCCGGCGATGCGGCCTCCGGCTTGAACGATGTGCATCCGGCTCTGCTCGAGACCACCAGCAAGTGGCGCGGGCAGACGTACGGCCTTCCTTACTACACGTTCACGATGGGCATGTTCTATCGTTGTGACCTCTGGGAGGATCCAACCGAGATGGCCGACTTCGAAGCGGCCTACGGTTACCCGCTCGCGGTGCCCCGCACCTATGACCAGATGGCCGACATGGCTGAGTTCTTCAGGCGTGCACCGGGCGACACCCTGAAGGGTGAAGCCGTTGCCGAGGACTTCTACGGGATTGGGCTGATGGCCGGCCGCTTCCCCCACGTCCAGGACGAGATCAACTCGATCGCCTGGACCAATGGCGCAAAGGTCATCAACGACGACGGGACGCCGGGAGTGACCGATCCCGAGTTTGTAGCCGCAGTCGACCTGTATGTGAACGAGCTGCTGCCGTTTGCGCCTCCGGGTGCCGGCACATCGGCATTCAACGAGGTCGTCGGCCAGATGCAGTCCGGCCTGATCTCAATGACGGCGGGTTTCTATCTCGACCAGTACCCGAACATGATCCAGACCGAACAGCTGATCGAAGGGGCACGCATCTGCGCCGCACCATCGCCGGGTGCCCACACTTGGGTCGGCGCCTTCGGGCTCGGCATCTCGCCCGACTCGGAGAACCCCGAAGCAGCCCTGTCGTTCTTGTCATTCCTGTTCAGCGAAAGCGCCCAGCGGCGTTTCGCCGAGGGCGGAGGATCGAGCACGTTGACCGGCATCATCAGCGACGACGCCCTCGTCTCGGCAAACCCGCTGACGACCGGGCACTACCCGACGCTGCTCGAGGTGCTCGACCACCAGGTAGCCAGCAACTACATCGCCAACTACCTGTTCGTACCCCAGGGTGGGAAGATCTATGACGAGATGACCACCTGGTACTCGGCGGCAGCCGCCGGGGAAGAGACTCCCCAGGGAGCGATGGAGAAGATGGCCGAAGCCATCGAACGTGCCTGTGGAGGCCCCTGTGAGGTCGCCAACGACGCTCTTGGAGCAGGGTATAGCCCGACTCCGGCGCCGTTCCCGTACGACGAGCTCGGCTACTAGGAAACCCGGGGTGCCGGGCCGATATCCTTGCTCGGCACCCCCTCGAACTCGAGGCGAAGAAGATGACCCTGACGGACGAACAGGTCAGCACGGATCTGACATCCAGGTTCCGTGTCTCGGATCGGATGTATCCGTATCTGCTGATCACGCCCGCCATGATTGTGGTCGGCTTCTTCGCCCTCTATCCCCTCGGCTACGCGGTCTACCTCTCACTGCGCCACGCCGATCTGACGACCGCGATGGGGATCGGTGAGTTCCTCGGCCTCGAGAACTACCACTTCGTCCTCAACGACGAGTTCTTCTGGAGTGCGGTGCGGAAGACCCTGATCTTCTCGATAGGCGCCGTCGCCATCGAGTTGACATTGGGCATGGCGATCGCACTACTGCTCAACGGGATGCGCTTCCTCAAGGGCATCGCCCGGAGCCTGATCATCCTCCCCATAGCGGTATCGCCGCTGGCTGTTGGGCTGATCTGGAGGTACATGTACCACGCCGACTTCGGTATTTTCAACGCCATCGTCTCCACGTTTGGGATCCCGGAGCAGAACTGGCTCGGCGACCCGGGACTTGCCATGGCAAGCATCATCGCCTTCGACGTCTGGCAATGGACGCCGTTCGTCGCATTGATTTTCCTTGCCGGCCTCCAGTCGGTCCCAAGTCAGGTGTACGAAGCCGGCGCCATCGATGGGGCGTCGTTCTGGCAGTCGTTCCGCTACATCTCGGTGCCGATGCTGTCGCGGGCGATCATCTTCGTGAGCCTGCTCCGCTTCATCGACGCCGTCCGCCTCTACGACTCGGTGTTCGCTTTGACGGCAGGAGGGCCGGGCACCGCCACCGAGGTTCTCACGTTCTACATCTACCGCCTCGGACTTCGCTTCTTCCGCGTTGACCTTGCGAGCACGATGTCGATCCTCTTCCTCTACGCAACGATCGTCATCGCCGGTCTGGCGTTACGCCGGATCATGATCCAGCAATCGGAGTTGGCGGAATGACTACTCGCATCGGCGCGTCCACCACCCGCACCCGCGTCCTCGAGTCTCTGCGCTACGTCGCCATCGCGGTGCTCATCGCGATCTTCCTGCTTCCAATCGTGTGGATGATCGCGACTTCCTTCAAGCAGCCGACCGATATCCTCGCCCGCCCGCCGGTCATCTTCTTCACACCGACATTCGAGAACTACCGCTTTGCGTTCGGCGAGGCCGACTTCGGCCGCTTCATCGTCAATACGGTAGTGGTCGCTCTTGGGTCGACGACGATCGTCGTCATCGTCGGCTCGCTGGCCGCGTACAGCTTCGCCCGGTTCAACCCCGGCAACGGCAACTTCATGTTCTTCATCCTGACGACACGGATGATGCCGGCTATCGCGGTCATCATCCCGCTGTTCGTGATCTTCCGTGACCTCGGCAAGACATCGATCGGAGACACGCTGCTTCTGGGCTTGGACCAGCCGGGGGCGTTGATCGTCGCCCACACGGTGTTCAACCTCCCCTTTGCGATCTGGCTCATGCATTCGTTCTTCCAGGACGTGCCCCGCAGCCTCGAGCAAGCGGCGCTGGTCGACGGCTCGTCTCGCATCAAGGCGTTCTTCAGGGTGGCGATTCCACTGGCATCGCCGGGGATAGCCGTCACCGCAATCTTCAGCTTCTTCTTCTCATGGAACGAGTTCCTGTTCGCCAACGTACTCACCAGGGACGCCGCCAAGACGATCACGGTCGCGGTATCCGGTTTCCAGACCCAGCAGGGCATCCTGTGGGGCCCGATGGCCGCCGCCGCAACG
Organism: Acidimicrobiia bacterium; assembly: GCA_030066755.1. Lineage (GTDB taxonomy): Bacteria > Actinomycetota > Acidimicrobiia > Spongiisociales > UBA5794 > JASJAX01. The sequence goes on along the minus strand of JASJAX010000025.1, from coordinate 18,009 downwards.
GTGGCTGTCATCCCGACGCTGATCTTCGTGCTGGTGTTGCAGCGGTTCATCGTGCGCGGCCTCACGATGGGTGCGATCAAATGAGGCGCGTGCGGCCGTCGGAGGTCTGGGATCGCTTCTTCTGGTCATTCATGGTGACCGTCTTCGCCAGCCTCGTCTGGATGAAGTTCCTTCAGGACTCGATGAGATTCGAGGATGGCGGGTGGGTCGTCGCCATCATCATCGGAGTGCTCTGGTTCTGGCGCGGCATCCGAAAGCTACAACGAGCCACCGAATCGAGATGAAAGCGAGAAACCCGTGACCAAACCCGGCGACTACGAGATCCTCTACCACTGGAACCACCTCGACTGGCTGTTCCCCAACGACGACGCCGCGGCCGCCTTCCACCAGGCCGAGTACTGGAAGGGGGCGATGGCGGCTGGTTTCAAGATCGACCGAAACGGGAACCACTATCTGTCGGTGCCGCGGTGGGCGCCGGGTATCCCGGGAACGGTCAACCGGGTGGTCGTCGTCGATGGCAGGCCGGTGCTCGACCCGTTCCCCTCGTGGGAGATGAACGAAATCGGCAAGCCCGCCGCCCTGCAATCGGTGCTCGGTTGGGAGATCGACGAGAACAACCGGGCCTGGTTCCTCGACCAGGGGCACATCGAAGGCTCTCCCTGTGAGGAGGGAGCCCAGAAGCTGGTGTGCTGGGATCTCGATACGAACACCCTCGTCCGCTCGGTGCCGATCCCCAGCGAGATCGCCGACTTCACCGCGTCGTTCCTCAACGACCTGGTGATCGATAACACCAACGGGTTCATCTACATCGCCGACTCGGGCATCTTCTCCGACCCGTTGCAGGGACAGCTCATCGTCTACGACATCAACAACGACCGGCTGCGCCGCGTGCTCCACCAGCACGTGAGCACCCAGGACGTTCCCGGCTACTGGTTCGAGATCGACGGCTCCAAGGTATGGCCCGACGAGCCCATGCGGACCGGCGCCGACGGCATCGCCCTCTCCGCCGACCGGCGCACTCTCTACTGGTGTGCGCTGACCGCACGGCACCTCTACTCGATCGACACGAGCGTCCTGATGGACTTCGACACCGATGATGCGACCATCGAGGCCGCCGTGGTGGACCACGGGGACAAGGGCACCAACACCGACGGCATGAGCGCCGACAACAACAGTCTCATCTACTACACGATGCTCGAAGGGAAAGGCATCGGCGTCTTCGACCCGGCCGTCGGTAGCTATGAGACCGTTGTCACCGACGACCGGATGGTATGGGTCGACGGGATGACGTTCGACAACCAGGGCAATCTCATCTTCAACAACAACCGCCTCCACCAGCTCTTCCGCGACGAGCTGGATTGGGACGACCCCTACAACATGATCGTGTGGAAGCTCCACCTCGGCGAGGGGGTCAAGTCCTATCTCCACGGAAGGGCCGATTCGCTTGGCTGAGCCTCTGATCGTTGCCGTCGACATCGGCACGAGCAGCGTGCGCGCCCTGGGGTTCGACGCCGCCGGGACCGTTCGCTTTGGGGCGCAGACACAACTGGAGACCGACCATCCACGACCCGGATGGAGCGAGCAGGACCCGGACGCCGTCGCAACCGCAACGGTCGAGACCTTGAGAACAGCGCTGGCTTCGGCTCCGGATGGGTCTCCGTTGCAGGCCGTGACATTCTCCGCGCAGATGTACAGCATCCTTGCGATCGACGGTGCTGGACGGCCGCTAACCAAGTCGCTGCCGTGGACCGACATCAGAGCGGCAGCAGAAGCGATGGCTCTGCGGGAACGTGACGTAGCGGGCGCTCTCGTTGCCGAGACGGGCTGCCCGCTCCAGCCCATCTACCCGCTCGCCAAGATCAGATGGCTACTCGCCAGCCACGACCTCCCCGGCGATGTGCGTTTCGTCACCATCAAGGACTACGTGATCGCTCAGCTCACCGGTCGCTACCTCACCGATTGGTCGACGGCGTCCGCCACTGGGCTGCTCGACATCGCTGCCCGGCGCTGGTCAGCGGTGACACTCGACGCCGCCGGGCTCACTGAAGCCCAGCTTCCTCCGCTCGATTCGCCGACAGCGATCCTCGACGACGTGAAGCTGAGCGACCTCGGCCTGGGCACCGACACCGTGCTGGTTCTCGGTGCGGGAGATGCGCCCTTGTCGAGCATCGGGAGCGGAGCAACCGATCCTGCGGTACTTGCCGTCAACATCGGAACCAGCGCCGCCGCTCGCAGGTTCTCCGCGAGGCCCGACGTCGACAGGTCCGGGAGGCTGTGGACGTACGTGGCCACCGATGAGAACTGGATAACGGGTGGCATCATCGGAAGCGCCGGGTCAGTCTACGACTGGATCGTCGGTCTCGTGCTCGGCGACACCGGCGACGATGCTCACCACCGAGCCGTCGAACTGGCGGCGACAGTACCCCCCGGCTCGGAGGGATTGCTCTTCCTCCCCTACTTCGCCGGGGAGCAAAGCCCCCGCTGGCGGCTCGACGCCCGCGGCGCCGTGTCCGGCCTCGGCCTCCACCACGGCAAGGCCCACCTGCTGCGCGCAGCCCTCGAGGGGATCGCCCTCGCGTTGCAGCGGGTGCGGCTGTCGATCGACGAGGTGAGCTCGTCCCCAATCCGTGAGGTGGCCGTCACCGGAAGAGTCGCCGCCGCTCCGTTGGTGAGGCAGCTGCTCGCCGACGTCCTCGGGCTCCCCGTTGTCGTGCCGAAGGAACACGAAGGCTCGGCCCGCGGGGCGGCGATACTCGCCGCGGCCGCACTCGGCCTGATCACCGATATACGCGCCGTCGACGGGCCGGGATGGGCGCAGACCCCCCGGGTCCATCCCTCTCCGCAAGCTCACGATCAATACCAGGCCGTCTATGCGGACTTCGTCTCCGCGTCACACAAGGAGCAACCATGATCACCGGATCACTCGTCCCCAACATCACAATCTTCACCGAATCGGGCGCAGTGGACATCGACAAGACCAAATGGCACATGGACTGGATGTTCGGCCACGGGGTTGACGGGTTGTTCCTCACGGGATCCTACGGCGCCGGCCCACTGATGTCGGTTGACGAACGGACGTCGGTATTCGCTGCGGCGCGCGAGGTCGCCGACCGCTTCGACGGCAGGACGTTGATCGCCCACGTCGGGTGCATCGACACGGCATCGACGGTGGCATTGGCCAAGGCTGCGGAGACGGCCGGAGTGGACGCCATCGGGGCGGTGCCTCCCTACTACTACAGGCACGGCGAGGACGCCATTGTCGGCTTCTACTCCGAACTGGTGGGCGCCGTCGGCCTGCCCGTGTTCGCCTACAACAACCCGGCGACTTCCCGGTTCTCGTTCACCATCAAGACGGTGCGGCGGCTCCAGGAAGCGGGACTGGCCGGGATGAAGGACAGCCCGCTCGATGTCGGGTTCGTCAGCCGGGTGTTCTACGAGGCGAAGCTGGCCGGCTCCGACTTCCAGATGATCCTCGGTACGTCAAAGGGGTGGCTGCCCTTCTATGCCATGGGCATCCGGGCGATGATCGGCGGGATGAGCAACTGGGCGCCAGAGGTGATGACGGCCCTCGTGGCGGCAACCCAAACCGGAGACACCGAGCGGGCCGAGCGGCTCTACGTCACGATGATGGACCTGAGCGCCAAGATGCACTTCACCGACAGCACCATCGCTTCCCAGATGGGACTCTACGCCCGCGGCTTCGACGGCGGCTTCGCCAGAAAGCCGATGTCGTTGCCCCGACGCGACGACGCCAAGTATGCCGAGATTCGGGAATGGCTCAAAGACGGCTTCGCCAGCGTCGGTCTGGACCTCGACGTCCGGTAGCCCCCCGTTGCCACCTACTTGAGCTTGCATTCCCGAACTGGGCTACGCCGGAAACCTCGACGCCGAAGCCCAATCCAGTAGCCGACGTGGATTCTCGATCATGATCGTCGCCACGAGCTCGTGCCCGACCACGGCCTCCAGCCGGGGCAAGAACCGTTCCGGCAGGTAGGCCAGCCCCGGCATGCCGCCGTAGGCGACGTAGCGGGTGCGACGAGCGACATCGCCGCCGAGCACGATCCTATCGAGCGAAGACGCAGCCACATCCTCGATCAGTTGGATGAGAGCGGAGTCCGGCCAGTTGCGGTGGCGGGCCACACCGTCGTAGCCCAGGTATGCGCCGACCGTGGCGAGTTCACGGTGGAGACCGGCGTCCGGGTTGCGGTCGGCGTGGGCAAGCACGACCCGGTCCGCTTCAACCCCGCCATCGCCCAGCAACGCCAGGACCTCGAAGGCTGCAGAGCCGTATTCGAGATGGACCATCACCGGGGCATTCGTCGCGTCATGTGCAACACAGATGGCTTCGATCACGCTTCGCTCGAACGAGCCGATCTCCCAGTACCCGATGCCGGCCTTGAGTATCCCCGCCCGGATCGGCCCACCGCTGGGCGCAACAGCAGGCGTCTGCCCTTCAGGTGTGTCGACCGCAGGCATACCCTCATCCAGGTCGTTAGTGAATCGTTGCGCCAGCTCGTCCACACTGAGACGCAACAGCCAGTGCTCGTCACCGTAGTGGGGACGGCGGTGTGCTCCAGTGGTGAGCACCACGTGGAGGCCGGTCCGGGCACTGATCCGAGCCACCCCTTCGGGGTCCCGCCCCAGCCCGGTTGGGGTGGCATCGACCATCGCATCGATACCGGCCTCGTGGAGCAACGCCCCCTCGTCGCCACTGAGCTGCTCGTCGTCGAGTTCGTCGCCGCGGAGCAGCGGGCTGACCTGGAAGAGGTGTTCGTGGTAGTTGGTCCGCCCGAGTTCGGCGGAGTCGATGTCGCCCAGCGCGGTCCTGATCATCCGCGCGCACTCGCAACCGCGGCCGCAAACTCGCCGGCACGGCGCTCGATCTCATCCCAATCCTCGTCGGTGATCAGCCGTGCCGAGCACAGCTCACCGCCCGCCCCTACACAGATCGCCCCGGCCGCGAACCACTCGCCGACGTTGTCGGCCTTCACCCCCCCGGTCGGCATGATCGGCACATCCGGCATCGGCCCCCGCAGCGCCTTGAGGTAGCCCGGGCCACCAACCGAGCCCGGGAAGACCTTCACCGCATGCGCGCCGAGGTCGAGCACGGTCATCACCTCAGATGGGGTGAACGCACCGAAGATCGCGGTCGTGCCGGTGTCGAGCACCGCACGAGCCAGTGGCGGTGTTGTCCCCGGCGTGACCACGAACTCGGCGCCGGCTGAGACAGCGGCTGCGGCCTGTGCCCCACTCATCACTGTTCCGGCACCGAGCACCACGTCCGGCCTCTTGCTTTGTGCGAGGGTGGCGATGGCATCCGCGGCGTTTGGCGTCGAGTAGGTGATTTCGATGGCGGTGACGCCGCCGGCGACGAGCACCTCGGCGGCGTGGACGGCTCCGTCCGCGGATGGGGCACGGAGTACGGCGACGACGCCGGCCTTGCTCAGTCGGGACAGGGTCTCGGTGTGGGTCATCTCGATCTCCTAGGAGTGAACCGGGTGGATGGGGTCGCCGCCGGAGAGGACGGTGAGCACTTCGTCGCATGCCATCGTGCTGGTGCGATCGACGGCGTCCCTGGTGTGGGATGCGATGTGGGGCGAGAGCACAACCCGGTCGGCGATATCGGGGGCGGCGAGCCCGGCGTCGTTGGAGCCGTACTCACCGCCAAAGGCGTCGGCGGCAACACCGCCGATGCGGTCCTGGCGAAGGGCGGCAACCACCGCCGCTTCGTCGATGAGCTGCGCTCGGCCGGTGTTGATGATGAGCAGGTGACGTCGCGCCCGGGCGAGCCATCCGGCGTCGATGAGTGCCGCGTCGCCGGGGGCGTGCAGGCTGACGGCGTCGCAGCGGGTGGCGAGGTCCTCGATCGGTGCGGGGGCGGCACCGGCGTCGACTATGTGGCGGGGATCGGCGAAGGGATCGGCGACGAGTACCTCGCAACCGAACCCCCGCAACCGGGAGACGACCCGGCGCCCGACAGCACCGAATCCGACGACCCCAATGGTGAGCGCTCCCAGCTCACGGCTCGGACGCGGCTGCCAGTCCCCTCCCCGCACCGCTCGGTCGGCGGGAACGACGTGACGCAACAGGGCCAGCATCAACGCCAGACTGTGATCGGCTACGGACTCGCTGTTGGCGTGGGGTGTGTTGGTGACGACGATGCCCCGCTCCCTCGCCGCGGCGAGGTCCACACCGTCCACTCCCACCCCGTAGCGAGCGATGATCCGCAACCCGGGTGCAGCATCCATGTGGGCGGCGGTGACTGGCCCGGTGCCGGCGATCCAGGCTACGGCTTCGGCAAGTAGCGGCCGGAGCGCGGTGAGCTCGTGGGTCGGGTCGGAGCGGACGACCTCGAATCCGGCCGCGTCGAGCCGGCCATCTAGATCCAGTACTCCGGAAGAGAAGGACCTCGAAGTGACCAGGACGGTGCTCATGGCACGCTCCGTGGCGCCTCAAACCAGGGCTGCAATCTCGCGTAGGCGTTACGGAACCCGGCGAGGTGCTCCCGGTAGGCGCGGTGACGGACGCTGTCGGGAGCGAACCGGGCGGTGATCTCAGAGAGGTCAGCGGCGACCTCGAACCCGTCGAAGACCCCGACAGCAACTCCGGCGGTCACCGCGGCACCGAGGCTGTTGGCCTCTTCGACGATGGTGCGCCGGTGGACTTCGCAGCCCCACACATCGGCGAGCATCTGCAGCCACACGTCGCTAGCGGCACCACCGCCGATGGCGTGGACACGGTCGATGGTGGCGCCCGACTCGCGAAACGCGTCAACACAGACGGCAAGGTTGAAAGCCACCCCCTCAAGCACTGCCCGGGCGAGATGGGCCGGACCATGGTGCTTGGCGAGCCCGACGAACGCTCCTCGGGCGCGGGCGTTCCAGTGCGGAGACCGCTCGCCGAGGAGGTGGGGAAGGTAGAAAAGGCCCTCACTCGCCGCCGCAACATCATCGGCCGCAGCAACGAGGCGGACGAAGCGGTCGGGGCCACCGTCCGGTTCCAATACGTCGGCGATCCACTCCAGGGACGCCCCGCCCGCTTGCATCGTCGCCGTCGGGACAAAGCTCTCTGGGACCACATGGTTGAACGTCATCGTCCGCATGTGCTGGTCGTAGAGCGGTTGCGACGAAGCGAACGACACCCAAGAGGACGATCCGAGATAGGTATAGGCCCCTGAGCCTTCATCCACGACACCGGCGCCCACTGCTGCCAGCGGCCCGTCACCGCCCCCGACGACGACCGGGGTACCTGCCTTCAGGCCGGTACGGGAGGCAATCTCGGGAAGCAATCCGCCGGCAACCGTTGTCGCCGGCACGATCTCAGGAAGGATGCCTTCGTCGAGTGCAGCGGCGGCCAGGATGTCATCCGACCAGGTGCCGGAGCGTTGATCGTACAGGTTGGTCGATGAGGCGTCCGACGGGTCGGTCACCAGCCGGCCGGTGAGGCGGGCAACCACGTAGTCCTTGGCGAGGCACACCCGAGACGTGGCGGTGAGCACATCGGGCTGGTTGTCACGCACCCACAGGATCTTGGCCAGCGAGTAGGTGGGGTGCAGGCGGTGGCCGGTGATGCGGTAGACCTCGGCGACACTGATCCGGTCCTTGAGGCGGGCGACCTGTTCGGTGCTGCGGTGATCGGCCCAGATAATGGCCGGCCGCAGCGGGTCGAGCCGTCTGTCGAGGAAGACGGCTCCCATCATCTGTCCGGAGAACCCGACTGCCTCGATCGCGGCCGGGTCAGTGCCGGTTCGTTCGAGCAGCGAGCGTCCCGCCTCACAGACCGCGTCGAACCAATCCTGCGGGTCCTGCTCCGCCGTTCCTCCCGGGCCGAAGGAGGCGTCGTAGCTCACCGTCACCGAATCGAGGAGCCTGCCAGCGGCATCGTGGATCGACGCCTTGTTGCCGGTCGTTCCGAGATCGTGTGCGAGCAGCATTGTGATTCGCCTCCGAGGCCGGCCCTACTCGCTACCTACGGTGAACGGCACCAACCGGTAGCCCGTGGCAGTCGCCATCACCCTGTTCCCCATGCCGTGGTCGAGCACCCACTGGTAGTCGTGGCCGGCGCTGCCCGGATAGACGGCGAGGAAGCTGTACGGCTCGGCGCCGGTGTTGATGCTGCGATGCGCCCAGTGCGGGGGGATGTAGCCCAGGACACCCGGCGCCATTTCGATGTACTCGGCCTTCTCTCCGTCGAATAGCAGCAGGCCGCCCGTTCCCTCCAGGCCCAGGTAGATCTCGGCCTGCGGGTCGGGATGCTGATGTCCCTTGGTCATGTAGAACTCGCCGCCGCAGTTGCCGGGATGGATCGTGGTGATCGACTGGGGCAGCTCGCGGGGGATCTCCGGGACGGGGGTCGACATCACCGTGTAGACGACACGATCGTCTTCCGCCAGGTCCGATTCCCACTGCCGTTTGTCGGCAAACAACCCATCGAGGTCGGAAAGGCGCCTCGTCAGCGTCGGCCCGGCCGGGGACACCGAGATCCGGTCGATCTCGATCCGCATCGGGGAGATCGGGGGTGCGAGAAAGGTGGTCATCGCCTAGCTCCGGTAGCCGTGGACGACTTTGCCGAGCGGGAGGTAGAGGTCGCCCTGGCCGAAGAAACCACCGAGGATCTTGTTCGGTTCGAGTAGATAGGTGGGGTCGATCTCGGAGCGTTCGTAGTTGACGGAGGCCCGCCCACCGAAGAAGCGGCCTTCCTGAGCGGTGAACTTCCCCTCGGTGAGAACCAACTCGCGCACCGGGGTCCCTCCCTCTTCGGCGCTCGGGATGTACTTGAGAGAGAACACACCGTCGGGACTCCAGGGCACCTCGTCCATGACAGCGTTGTACTCGGGAACCACGATTGCCTTGAGAATGTCGTGGTCCAGGCGGGTGACCTTCCCGATGGTGGCTTCCTGCTCGTAGGAGATTCCGATCTCGGCCATCTTCTTCTGGTAGCCCCAGATCTCCCGGCCGGCGGTGAGCGGCAGCGGCGTCGACACATACAGGAACGGCTCGTAGTCGCCGTCCAGGCCGTCGTACGACACCTGCACGTAGATGGCCATCTCGCTGAAGGCACCCTGCGTTGTGCCCAGCTCGAACTCGGAGACCCAGGTGATGACCTTGTTGGTCCGCACCTCGAGTGGTTCGGGGACGACCCGCTCGATGTTTTCGATGTCTGTCTCGTAGACGACGAGCTGTACCCGCATGTCCTTCCAGACCAGCGGTGGCTTCCCGTACAGTGGCGATACGACCGGGTTGGTGAATCCCCAGTCTTCAGGTTTCAGCATGGTGTCCTCCTGGTTCAGGGTTCTGCTCTCGTGACCTGGTCACCCAGGTCGGAAAGGTGGGCCTCGGCTTTGCCGAAGAGCGGCAACATCAGCTCGTAAGCTGCGGCGGTGTCGGGGTCCGGGGAAGTCGTTGATTCGATGTCGTGCACGTCGTCGACGAATTCGAACCCGTTCCACACGCCGCTGCCGACGGCGGCGCAGGCAGCCGCACCGAGCGCAGCTGCCTGCTGGTCGATGTTCGACTTCACGATGGTGATGTTGTAGGCGTTGGCCAGGATCTCGCGCCAGAGCACGCTCCGGATTCCCCCGCCCACGACGAGCATCTCGTCGCTGAGGGTGGTCAGCCTCCGCAGCTCGTCGAGCGCGATCCGCAGCTCCACGGCGATCCCCTCCATGGCCGCCCGGATCAGGTCGCTCCTCGTGCTCCCAAGGTCGAGGTTGAGGAAGGCACCGCGTATTTTCGGGCTCGCGTTGAGCGACGTGCCCCCGGCCATGCTCGGGTTGAAGAGCACGCCGTTTGCCCCGGGTGGCGACGATGCCGCCTCGGCGGTCATCAGCTCGTACACGTCCTCGCCGCTCGCCTCGGCGGCAGCGACGAGGTCCCGGCACAGGTTGTCGCGCACCCAGCGGAAGCTGGTGCCTGCGGCGAAGGTCGATACCGCCGACGTGAACAAGCCGGGGACGACGTGGGCGAAGGCGTAGGGTCGGACGCGATCGTCGATCAGGGGTGATGCCGAAGTGACGGCAATCCAACTCGAGGATCCCAGCGAGTTGTACACCCGGCCCGGCTTCATGGCACGAGCGCCGAGAGCCATACACGAGTTGTCCACTCCACCGGAGACCACTGACACCCCGCGGGGTAGGCCGAGTGTTTCCGCTGCCTCGGCAGTCAGCTCACCGAGGACATCGGTCGAGGCCACGATTTCAGGCAGCAACTGCGCTGGCAGCCCGCTGGCGGCCACAAGATCGGCGTCGTAGCGGCCCCCTGTCAGATCGTAGACCCCGGTGCCGGAGGCATATGAGTGATCGGTGGAGATCACGCCGGTGAGGCGGTAGTTGATGAAGTCCTTGGTTCCAATGACGTTGGCAGCCGCAGCGAGCATGTCTGGTTCGTTGTCCCGGTACCACATTGTCTTGAAGACGCTGTAGAGATGCGCCGGGAATCCGTTGCCGGTGGCGGCGTACCACTCCGGCTCGCTGGTACGTTTGAAGAACTCGGCGGCTTGTGCGGTAGCCCTGGTGTCTGACCAGATGGGCGTGGCCTTGCGAAGCAAGGTTCCGTCGCCGCGCAGCGGCACTGCGCCCAGGCTGTGCCCGGAGATACCGCAAGCGACGACGCTGGACGGGTCCACGGCGGAGGAGGCAAGAACAGCGCTCGTTCCAGCGACGATGGCGTCCCACCAATCCTCCGGCCTTTGCTCATGCCAGCCCGTACGCGGGTAGCTGGTCGGGTACGCAATGAAGCTCTCCGCCACGCACCGGCCCTGCTCGTCGTAGAGCGATGTCTTGTTGCCTCCGGTCCCCAGGTCGTATGCGATCACATGGCTATCCACGGCCACTACCCCTAGCGCTCCGCCACCTCGCCCGCGGCGACGCCGCCGAGGACCGCCGGGACGTGCTTGGCGGCAACCCCGAACCGCGTGACACCAAGCTGGTAGAGGGCATCCAGGGTCTCCGGATCCCGGATCCCACCAGATGCTTTGATGGCGATCTGATCGGCGACGTGGTCGCGGATGACGCTGACGTTGTGCAAGGTCGCGCCTGTCGGGGCCCACCCCGTTCCCGTCTTAACGAAGTCGGCCCCGGCGTCGAGCGCAATATCACATCCGGCACGGATCTGGTCGTCGTCGAGATAGTGGCATTCGAGAATCACTTTGACCGGCAGCCCCTCGGCTGCTTCGACGACGGCCGTCACGTCGGCCAGGACGTGCTTCCGCCGTCCAGAAAGATGGGCACCGACATCGATGACGACGTCGACCTCGTCCACTCCCAGCTGGACCAGCTCCCGTGTCTCCAGCACCTTGATATGGGTGGTCTGGCCCCCTGAGGGGAAGCCAACATTGGCGCCGAGTTTCACTTCCGGGATGTCGACCAGCAACTCCTTGGCGCGCCGAGCCTGAGCGGGGAGTGTGGTGACCAAGAAACACCCGTACCGTTGGGCGCACTGGATGGCAGCAACGAGCGCAGTGTCGGTGCTGTCCGTGCGTACCTCGCTTACATCGAGCATCCGGGCTAGTTGCTCGGGGTTCGGAGGCGGGTGGTCCATGCCTGCACCTGTCTAAACGAGTGGTAATCCTGTCATTACATCTTAACATGTATGCTAGCGGTGTCCGCGACCCGAAAGACGACGAGATGTACGAGCCGGCGACCACCCCAACCATGTACTTCATCGGTGTCACTACCGGCAAGTCCTCGATCATGCGTGTCTTCCCGGCATGGGCCCGGGAGCTGGACCTTTCGGCTGAGATCAAGGGCATTGACTTCGAGCCACGCTCCAATCCTGCCTCCTATCGGGAGGCCGTCTCCTTCATCAAAAGCGACCCTAACTCGCTGGGGGCATTGGTGACCACCCACAAACTGACCCTTCTGTCGGCGGCTCGGGATCTGTTCGACGAACTGGGCCCCTACGCCGAATTGCTAAGCGAGGTGAGCAGCATCTCCAAGAGGGGCGGCAAGCTCATCGGCCACGCCAAGGATCCGATCAGCAGCGGCGCTTCCCTCGATGCGATCCTCCCCGACGGCCACTGGTCGGACACTGGGGGTGAACTGCTGCTGATCGGTGCAGGCGGGTCGTCCCTGGCGCTAACGATCCACCTCCATTCGCAGGCGGCCTCCGATGGAGACATACCCAAGCGGATCATCGTCACCAACCGCAGCCAACCGAGACTTGACGAGATGCAGGACATCCACAACCGCATCCGGTTCTCGATTCCCATCGACTATGTGCTTGCGCCCTCGCCGGTCGACAACGACGCAGCCGCCGCTCGGCTCGCCCCGGGCTCGATGGTGGTGAACGCCACCGGACTCGGCAAGGACATCCCCGGCTCCCCCTTTACCGACGCCGTGGTGTTCCCCGAGGGCGGGTATGTCTGGGAGTTCAACTACCGAGGCGATCTGATCTTCCTCGACCAGGCGAACGCGCAGTCCAAGGAGAAGGACCTCACCGTCGTCGACGGGTGGGAGTACTTCATCCACGGCTGGACCCAGGTCATCGCCGAGGTGTTCGACATCTCAATTCCCAGCTCGGGACCGCTCTTCGATCGCCTCAGCAAAGCTGCCAAGGCGGCGGCGCGGGGCTAGCTAACGAATCTCGCGCGATCGTGTTCGTCTAGGGCACCACAGATTTCACCTCCTGCGACGCGTATATGTCGGGCCTTGATTCCCTTCTCGATCAAGCGGCAAACGAGGTACTCACCTACCTTGAGTTCACACCGCGAACTCCACGAGCGCGCGTGCCCGCTCCTTGACGCAGCGATAGATCCCACGCACAGGTCGAAGAGGCAATCCTCCGTACAACATCGCCGGATCTGTTACCGAAACGCACATTCGGCAAGGTGCATCGAGGTCGGCACGTCACAATGCGCCCCGCCTGGAGTCCGGCGACCACCCCCCGGTAGTACGTGGGCTGCGGCGTTGCTCTTTCTGATACGCCACGTCAGGAACAGGCGAGGTGTTCATGGTGAGCTGGTCGGATCCCATCCGGTGATGAGGGCTCGTGAGGCGGCCGAGCCTGTGCATGCCGGTTTCGGTGAGTTCGAAGTCGTGGACATCGTTGTTCTGATTGGTTCTTTCGGGGTTGGTGGGTTTCAGGGAGGACGACGAAGCTTTGCTGGGAGGGACCAGCGGATGAGCCTCGAGTCCGGCCTCCAGCACGTTCTTGGGTCAACCCAGCCAACAACCCATCGGGGCCAACCAGTTCCACACCGTCCTCTCGCGCGCGTTCGACGAGCTCTTCGGCGATCTGCTTGTCTTCCGGGCGATCTTGTCTTCGGCTCTCTCGTATCAGTCACTGCTGTCCCTTCCGCCAACCCACAGACGGGCCAGCATCGCAGGCCAACAGGCATCTACACCGGATTTCTGACACTCCCACGATGATGGTCGAGGCCGAACTCGTCAGCGACGTGTTGATCGATGGCCGCGATCTGGGTGTTGCGTCGGACGAACATGGCGGGAGCCATATCGGCGCTGGCTTGTCGTGTTTGGTGGGTGAGGTGGGTGCATTCCTCGTGGCCGGGTTCGGGGGTTGTGAGGTAGAGGGTGTTGGCGTGGCGTCCTCGGCTGAGGGCAACGTAGGCCCATTCCCGGTCGGTGGTTCCGGTGATGACGGTGAAGGTGCGGTCGGTGGTGATGCCCTGGGCTTTGTGGGCGGTGAGGGCGTACCCGTGCACGACATTGCCGTCGTTGAGATACCAATCCGGTAGCTCTCGGGTCTCGGGGTCGCGGTCGAGGCGGACAGTGACCGTTCCCGCATCCTGGTTGACGGCGGTGATGGTGCCGAGGTCGCCGTTGAGGACATCGAGCCCATGTTGGTTCCGGCGGCAGAGGATCCGATCACCGGCCTGGATAGCCACGCCCGGTCCATCGAGTGTGGGGCCGTCGAGGTGCCCGGATGCGGCGAGGTGCTGTCGTGCCTGCTGGTTGAGTTCGGTGACGGTGTCGTTGTCGTGGGCAAGCAGCAGCGCCGAAGATATGGCGCCGGTCGATTGGACATGCCGGTACCAGTCGACGCTTGCCTTTGCAATCGTGTCGGTGCGGTTGCGTCCGAGGATGAGACGCCGATGCTCGACATAGGCCTGCACGGCTTGTTGGATGGAGCCGTTGCGGAGTTCGTCGAGTGCTTGGCGTTCCCAGGCGGCCTGTTGCCGCACGTTTTTGGTGAGTTGGACGGCGGGTAGCCGGTTGGCGAGGGCCTTGAATAGGCCACCGGCGTCGATCTCGGGGAGTTGCTTGTCATCCCCGATCAGGATCAGCTTGCCTTCTGCTTGTTCGACTAGATCAACGACGACGGCGAGTTGACGGGTACCGACCATGCCAGCCTCGTCCACAACCACAACCGCACCGGTCGGAAGGCCAGATCCGTTGAGGAGGCGGGCCAGGGTGGTGGATGGGACGTCGGTGTCGGTTTGTAGGCCGGATGCGGTGCGGGCGGCGAGGGCAGCTCCGACGATGGGTCGTCTGGTGAGGTTGGCGAGTTGGTTGATGACGGCGATGACTGCTGTCTTGCCGCTACCGGCAGGACCGAGACCGATGTCGATGGTGTTGCCGGAGGTTGCGAAGCTGCGCACCATTTGGCGTTGCCCGCTGGTGAGTTCTGGTCTGTGGTGAAGCCAGGTTTCGACGAGACGGTGGGGTGCCTGCCAGCGACCCTCGCCGACGCCGGCGATTGCGTGCTCGATGATCCGCTGTTCGGTGGCCAGGAGCTCTGCGGTCGTGTAGTTGGGCAGGTTCGGTGCGGGGAACGGTTCACCTCCTCGGGTTCGCATCGCAGGCACCGTCCCCTCGTCGACGACCACCGCATGGTTCTGCTCGTCAAGCGAGTCCGCCTCATCTCGACCGGCGGGTTCGAGCTGCGGGCTGGGCAGAAGCGGGATGATGTCGCCGCCTGCGAGGAACCAGTCGGCGAGGTTCTTGATCTCGGTTCGGGTGCCGCCCTCGGGGAGCGCGGCGGCGATCTGTTGGATTACTTCTGGTTCGGCGAATGTCGATCTGTGTGCGGTCAGTCCGTCTGGTGACGCCAGGTCCGCAAACAGCGCTTCCACATCCGGCGGTGTGACCTGGATGCTGCGATCGACAATCTGACCGATCCTCTCTGGGGTGAGACCGACCGCTGCGGCCCGTCGCTGCCAACCGGCCTCTAACTCTTCGACGGATTCGTTGGTTTTGGCGGTGCGGGTGGCGATCGTCGCTACCTGGCGTGCCGCCGCCGTTTCCGGCAGGTCGTTGTCGACCCGCCAGGTTTCGAGCTGTTGGCGCCGCTGGGAGAAGGCTTCGATCTGGGTGCGTGTGAACCCGGCCATGTCGGCGACACCGTGGTGTACCGGCTGCCACCGCACCCCGAGGCGTTGGGTCAGCTCACGGCGTAGTACCGCTTCGTGCAGGTAGCCGGCGGCGAGCTGATGTCGATACAACAGTCTGCCGTCGATGCTGCGCCACACCCCATCGTCGCCCTTGACCTTGTTAGCTATGACGACATGGGTGTGTAGTTGTGGGTCGTCGGCACGGGACGTGTACTCGGTGAACGCCGCAGCCACATACCCCGATGTTGCGATCGGCCAGGTCTCCACTCGGTATCTCAGCCGACCGTCAGGGCCACGAACCCGGTTCCCGTCCTTGTCGACGATCGGTGTCTTCGTAGCGCCGCGGGTGTCGGATGCCACCGACTCCAGATACCCGAGTGCCTGTGAAGTTGCTTCCTCGAACGCCTCGAGGACTTCCTTGCGGGTCAGCTCGTCGCCCAGCGCCCACAACAGCGACACCGACTTGTCCGCCGAGAAGGTCACATCCCACGCCGTCACCCCATCTTTGCGGAGGCGGCGGCCCAGTTGCTCGCCGGTGCCGGGATGTTCCCCGTCGAACAACCGCACCAGACCCTCCGCCGACACATTGCCCGCCAGGCCGACTTCGGTGGTTCCGGATCCGCACCACCGGCCCGTAGCGGTGCCGCCCCGTAGGTAGTAGTCCTCCCGCGGTGAGATCTCAACCAGCTTCTGCAGGTAGTAATCCTTCACCGCCTTCGCCAAACTCAACACGAGACACCACCCGAAGCAACTGGTTGCAGATGCGTGTGTCGATCAGGCCGTTGTGACGGTCGAAGCGGTACGAGTGTCGTTGCGGCGATTGTGGTCGTGTCGGATCGAGGATTGCCGAAAAGGGATCTTCCACAATGGTTGGGGCCTGTCGGGGGTCTCATAGCTCCGACTAGACACCCTGACCCTCTCACCAGAGTCTCAAGAACCCTCCCAAAATCCTGTCCGAAACCCTGTCATCCGGTCCCGGCCGGCCCGCCAGCAATAAAACCTCACCCGCCGAAATCGCCTGCCAAATCGGCGTTTCCGACGCAATGACAGCTCCAAGTGCAGCGAAATGGGACTCTGGTGAGAGGGTTGGACTTCATGCTCAGAGGATGGAACGTCTCGATCGGCTCCTCACTGTCCAAGGACTCGCCAACTATCTCGGAGTGCCCGTATCGACCATCTACGCGTGGCGATACCGACACGAAGGTCCACCCGGCTTTCGCGTCGGTCGACACGTGCGCTTCCGGCGGAGCGACGTTGAAGGGTGGCTCAACGATCAGCTCGACAAGGTTCGAGGACAAAGAACTTGAAGAAGTGCCGGGGGCAATAGGCAACTCGGTGGTAGTTCTGACAGTCGCCCCCAATCTGCATGGCGATCTTGAGGGTGGCGCCACCTTGGACATGGCGGTACGGTCGGCGAAGGTGCTCTAGGAGGTGGACGACGTGGGTTCGGTACGAAAGGTGAAGCATCGATCCGGCAAGGAGAGCTGGCAAGCACGGTGGCGGGATCCGTCGGGCAAGGACCGGTCCAGGAACTTCGACCGCAAACTAGACGCCAGCCAATACCTCGTCGGCCTGGAGTCCGACAAGCTCCGCGGGCGCTATACCGACCCTCGTCTTGGCCGGACTCGGCTCGCCGTATGGATCCGGGAGTGGCAGGCCACACGGACGAATCTGAGTCCACAGACGCGGCTCCGTGACGAAGCCTCGATTCGTAATCACGTGCTCCCTACCTTCGGTACCGTTCCGATCGGGCAGCTACGACCAGCGCATATCGCACGGTGGGTTGCGGACCTCGACGCCAAGGGCTCAGCGCCGGCCACTACCCGCAAGGCCTACCAGCTCCTCGCTGCCGCACTGTCTGACGCGGTGGACAATGGGCTCATCCCGCTATCGCCATGTAGGAACGTGAAGCTCCCCAAGCTCACCTGCCCGGAGATGAGGATTCTCGAGCCAGCAGAGATCAAGGCTCTGGCCGGTGCCGTCGACGAGCGCTACCGGGCGATGATCCTGGCCGCGGCGTACACGGGGCTACGTTTTGGCGAACTTGCTGCCCTTCGGATAGAGCGATTCGACGCCCTGCGGAGGACAATCCGAGTGGAAGAGAGCCTCGCCGAGATCCGAGGGCAATTCCTAGTCAAACCGCCGAAGTCGGACGCCTCTCGCCGGACGGTCTCGGTGCCGTCGTTCGTAGTCAAGGAGATGGCGCAACACCTCGCTGAACATGCCGACGGTTCCGGCTTCCTCTTCACCGCACCGTCCGGTGGCCCGATTCGACGTACGAACTTCCGCCGCCGCATATGGCTTCCGGCAGTCCGAGCTTCGGTCGGGGAGCCGTGCACTTTTCACGATCTCCGACATACACATGCAGCGCTTCTAATCGCCGTGGGCGAACATCCAAAAGTCATCCAAGAAAGGCTCGGTCATGCCTCGATCAAGACCACGCTCGACACCTACGGGCACCTCTTTGAGGGTCTTGATGAAGCTGCCGCCGACCGTCTCGACAAGGTGTGGCACTCCGCTGCTGTGGACGCAATGTGGACGCGGCGGGATCAGGAGGTGATCGAGCTTCCGGGCAGATAACCGAAACCCCTTGCAACGCAAGGGGTTTGATTTGTGGGCCCAGCTGGATTTGAACCAGCGACCTCATCCTTATCAGGGATGCGCTCTAACCGAGCTGAGCTATGGGCCCCATCGGGCAGGCGATTCTAACAGGCGGAGGAT
>JASJAX010000154.1 GCA_030066755.1 Acidimicrobiia bacterium | reverse complement strand
CCCGTCGTAGGTGTCGGCCCCTGAGCCACTGATGAACACGTCCTTCCCGGGCCCGCCCTCGAGGACGTCGTCGCCGCCACCACCGGTGATCGTGTCGTCGCCATCTCCGGCGCACACGACGTCATCGCCGCCCTTGGTGTCGACCTCGTCATCGCCGCCCAACGCGATCACGACATCGTCGCCGGACGTACCGACGAGCGTGTCATCGGTCTCCGAACCGAGAATCGTTGGAGACAGCCCATTGCACGTCAGCGTGGTCGTGAGCTCGACGTCGATACCCGTCACCACGTCGCCGGCCGGGACTCCGATCGGTGTTGCCGTCGCCTGGGACGAGGCGTCGTCGTACCACTCGACGAGGTAGTTGCCGGTGCCGCAGTCGGTGAACTCGAGCTCGTAGCTCCCGGGCGGAAGGCCCATTACGTACGAGCCGTCGACGTCAGTCGCTGCCGACCCTTTGACCGCGCCTCCTGCTTTGTATGCCGTGGCACAGGCTCCTTCGATCGGTACGCCGACGGCGTCGAGCGTCACCGTGCCGGTGATCCATCCGAGGTCGCTGCCGAACTCGAATGCGCCGATGTCGACGACCTTGGTGCCGTCGCCGTCGCCGTCTGCTTTGCGCTTCGCTCCGAACAGTGCGTCGCCGACCGCTGCGACGCTTCGCCCTGCGTCGACCATCGGAGATCCTGCTGCCGGACTGTACGCCAGCCATCCGGGCAAATCGGCAAACCCGGGATCCGCCACGACTGTGGTGCCGGACAACGGATTCCAGTCGTATCCCATCGGCGGAGCGTTCCAGATCAGGTTGTTGCGGAAAGTCGTTGGCTCGTACCCCTGCCACGACGTGAGGCTGTCCACCATCACGTTGTTGTCGACGTTCGCTCTGGTGCTGCCGGAGTCGAGGCGAATCGCGGTTCCGGCGTTGACGATCGTGTTGTTGACGACAATGGTGTCTCTCACATCGTTGGCATTGATGTCGATGCCGCGCATAGACCGGTTGAGTCCGACGATGAGGTTGTTGGCGACCGTACCGCCACTCCCAATCGAGATGTCCGCGTACCTCGCCTGATTGCCGGCCAGGATGTTGCGCTCAACCGTGGCGCGACGGTTCGAGATGGTCGACATGAAGGACACGTTGTCCACGACGATGTTGTCGGAGAAGACGGTGCCTTCGTCGCTGATGCTGACGGGTTCGAAGTTGCCGTTGTAGCCACGAACGGTGAACCCGGCGAACGTCGCCCCGTGGGAGATCTCGAGGCCCTCGTCGAGCACGATGGTCGTCGCCCCAGCGCCGGCCTTGCTCCGAACGGTGACCGGCTTCCGGACATAGAGGTCCTCGTGGTACTCACCGGGTGCGACCACGATCTCGTCGCCATCAGCGGCCGCGTCGAGCGCAGCTTCGATCGTCGGATATTGACTCGGGACCCGCAGCGTGGAAGCACCCTCCGCAGGTGCAGCCGTCACGACAGAGACGGCGGCGAGCACGAGCGACACAACGAGGACGGCGAAACGGTTCATTCGGTGGATGACCCCCTGGCTCAATGGCGTCGCCACCGTATCGTTGCGAAGCTGCCCCTGGAATGGGTCGAAAGTCTCGGTGGCGGGCGTCGCTCAAGTGACGCGACTCGCCACTCCCCCGCATGCTTTCGCCCACCCAGTTTCTGCCGACAGGAGCGTCGTAGCTCGTTGAGGAGGCTATTCCACCAATGGCCGGACCAGAGGCATCGGCGCTCACCGACAACCCAGAGCACAACCATCGCGGGACCTGTGAGCAGCTGGCTCGGTCCACCAGGCTGCGGTGGTTGATCGGCGGTATCGCCTTCGGTGCGATGTTTCCCGCAATCGGGTGGCTGTTTGCCGGCGGCCACACATTGTCGGGCATCGCAGAGGGCCATCGCACCCAGCCCGTCCTCTACATCGTCGATCTTGCACCGATCGTCCTCGGCGCAACTGGATACGGCATCGGCGTCTTCCATTCGCGCCTCATCCGCATTCGCCACTCGATCGAGGACGTCGTGCGCGCCCGTACAGCCGAGCTCCAACAGGCCCTCACCGACCTCTCCAACACACAGGCCGAACTGCTCAGTGCACAGAAGCTCGAGGCCATCGGCGGCCTCGCTGCCGGCATCGCTCACGAGATCAACACCCCGATCCAGTACGTGTCGGACAACACGCGCTTCATCGAGGAGTCCGTGTCGGGGCTCCTCGACGTCGCCTCAGCCGCAACTTCCCTGGTCGAAACCGTCCAGGACATCGGTCAGGCCGCCGGTCACGTCGAGAAGTTCCAGCAAGCCGCCGAGGACGCCGACATCGAGTTCCTCACCGACGAGGTCCCTCAGGCGCTGGCCGACAGCCTCATCGGCCTCGAACAGGTCGCCCGGATCGTGCGAGCGTTGAAGTCGTTCGCGCACCCCGGGTCCGAAGACAAGGCACCCGGGGACCTCAACGACATCATCGCTACGACGGCTGCGGTTTCCCGCAACGAGTGGAAGTACGTCGCCGAACTCGAGCTCGACGGTCTCGATCCGAATCTGCCGCACGTTCCGGTCCTCGCCGGTCCGCTCAAGCAGGTCATCCTCAACACCGTCGTCAACGCCGCCCACGCCATCGAAACCGTGCAAGAGCAGACCGGTGAGATGGGCACGATCCGGATCACCACCCGTGTCGACGGCGAAGTGGCCGAGATCGCGATCGCCGACACGGGCGCCGGCATCCCCGAGGAGGTCCGCGATCGGATCTTCGAGCCGTTCTTCACCACGAAGGGTGTCGGCAAGGGTTCCGGTCAAGGCCTCCCGATCGCCAAGTCGATCGTCGAGAAGCACGGCGGCACGTTCACGTTCGAGAGCGAGATCGGGAAGGGCACGACCTTCTTCATCCGTCTGCCGCTGGCCGACGATCAAGCCGCACCCGACGAATCAGCCGAGGCCGCCTAGGCCGCCCGTTCTCAGGGCAGGGTGAACTCGAACGTCGCTTCGGTGACGCCGTCGGCGCCGACGAACCAGTTGCCGGGCGTGAGCCGGATCATGAAGGAGCCCGACGGCATCTCGTCGACGAGGAACCGTACCGAGCGATCCGGCGTCGTCGTTCCATCATCCGATCCCGGAAGTGACCCGATCTCAACGGCGTCGGCACCGATCGCTGTGCCGTCCGGTGTCACCAACGCGAGATTGTCCGGGAACACCTGCCAGTTGCCGCCCTTGCGGCTCACCGCATCGAAGTAGAGCGTCAACGCTTGCTTTCCGGCTTCGACCTGGCGGCGGCGCGGCACGATGTCGTAGCGCAGTTCCCCACTGGTGAACACGAAGTCGATCAGCTCCATCGAGAGTGTGCCCGAGACGTCGAGCTCGGAGGGCTCGAGGCGCACTGCGTCTCCCCCACCGCTCAACGGCACCACGGCTCGGTTCACATCGGCACGACCGACGACCAACTCTGCAGTCGACAGGTCGAAGTCACCGTCGACCAGGAAGGCGAAGGTCGCCTGCGACTTCAGACCTCCGGGAACATCCGGCACATCACTGTTGATTGCCGCCGGATAGCTGTTGTTCGCCGTGCTGACCACGACATCGGGACCGAAGAACCCCTCGTCGGCACTCAGGTTCTCGAGAGTCGCCGAGAGCGCGAGCAAGTTGGTCACTCTGCCGGTCAGTGCGTTCTCCTCGAACGACAGCTCACCGCTCGTGACCTCCACCCGAAAGCCGCTGTGCCAGAAGTGCTGGTTGACATCAAAGGCCTGCGGCTGCACCGCACCTTCGACTCCACCGCCACTCTCGCCGCCTCCAGTCTCGCCGCCTCCGGAAGGAGCGCTCGTTGCTCCTGGGCTTGACGGTGCCTGCGTGGCCGGCTCATCGGTACCGCCGGTCTCGTCACCGCCACCACACCCCGCCGCCACCACGGCAACGGCTGCAGCCAGCACCAACCAACGCCGAACGCGCGACACGGATCGATCAACCATCAGAATCCCCCTCGTCATCTCGTAGGCCGGAACCTACCGGACTGATCGCAGCAGTGGCGGATCTGCTGGCCTTCTCGTCCAGGCGGTATCGTCGGCTCACGGCACCCATCGAACGGACTCCGATGATCGAGCGGATACCGACCGGCACGACCGACGTCCTCGGCGAAGGACCGGTCTGGGACCGCGCTGCCGCAGTGCTGTGGTGGATCGACATCGAGGGCAAGGGTTTGCGTCGCCTCGACCCTTCGGTTGGTCACGTCGAGACGTGGGATCTACCCGAGCCGGCCGGCTCGCTGACCCCGACCGTTACCGGCCCACTGCTGATGGCCGTGCGGTCTGGCTTTGCGACCTTCGATCCGACGACCGGTGCAACCCAAATGATCGCCCGGCCGGAAGCCGATCGCACTGGTAACCGGTTCAACGACGGCAAGACCGATCGCCAGGGACGATTCTGGGCGGGTTCCATGGACGCGTCGGCCGAAGAACGCTCCGGCGCGCTCTACCGCTTCGACCTCGACGGCAGCGTGACGCGGCACCTCGACGGCCTCGGGATTCCCAACTCCCTCGCATGGTCTCCCGACGGGACAACGATGTACTTCGCCGAGAGCCTCGATCGCACCATCTATGCCTTCGACTACGACCCGGCGACCGGAACACCGTCCGGGCAACGAGTCTTTGCCACCATCCCCGGACCGGGGGTCCCCGACGGGTCGACCGTCGACGCCGCCGGATACCTCTGGAACGCGGAATACTTCGGCTGGCGGATCGTTCGGTACGCCCCCGACGGATCAATCGATCGTGTGATCGAGATGCCGACGGCTTCACCCACCTGCTGCGCGTTCGGCGGGGATGATCTCGCCACTCTCTACATCACGTCGTCGAGTGCCGACGTACCTTCCGGCTCGTCCGAGCAGCCGGATGCCGGCGGCCTCTTTGCGACCAACCCCGGAGTGTCCGGTCTGCCTGAGACGCCCTTCGGCGGTAGATTCGCGACGTGACTCGAGCCGGCACCGACGCTGAGAAGGGACCCCGATGAGTGGGAGACTCACCGGGAAGACCGTCGTGATCACCGGAGCCGGACAGGGCATCGGGCATGCCTCGGTCATCGGCTTCGTTGCGGAGGGCGCCATCGTCTGGGCCGTTGACCGCAACGCCGACTCGCTCGCCTCCCTCGCCGCCGCCCTGCCGCCGGTGCACACGGTGGTGCTCGACGTCACCGATGCCGCCGGGATCGCGGCACTCCCAGAAGTGACGGGGTCGATCGATGTGCTGTTCAACTGTGCCGGGTTCGTGCACGCCGGCTCGATCCTCGAGTGCTCCGAGGACGACTGGCATACCGCGATGGACGTCAACGTGACGTCGATGTACCGCCTGATTCGGGCCTACCTCCCCGGGATGATCGACGCGGGAGGCGGGACGATCCTCAACATGGCATCGGTGGTGTCGAGCATCAGCGGCGTGCCGAACCGGTTTGCCTACGGGGCATCGAAGGCCGCCGTCATCGGACTCACCAAGGCGATCGCCGCCGACCACGTCGCCGACGGCATCCGCTGCAACGCCATCGCACCCGGAACGGTCGACACCCCGTCCCTCGGTGAACGCCTCGCCGTGTACGAAGACCCGGACGATGCCCGGGCTCAGTTCGTTGCCCGCCAGAAGATGGGCCGGCTCGGAACCGCTGAGGAGATCGCCGCATTGGCGGTGTACTTGGCCTCCGACGAGGCGGCCTACACGACCGGATCGGTGCACGTCATCGACGGAGGGATGACGCTGTGAAGCTGGTGCGCTACGGACCGGCCCGTTCCGAGACACCCGGGATGATCGATGCGGATGGTCGACTTCGTTCGCTGGCCGGCGTCGTCCCGGACATCGCCGGCGCAGTACTACTCCCAGACGGCCTGGCCGCGTTGGCTGCGATCGATGCGACAACGCTTCCCCTCGCCGACGATGGGGTACGGATCGGACCTTGCGTCGGATCAGTCGGCAAGATCGTGTGCATCGGCCTCAACTTCTCCGACCACGCAGCAGAGTCGGGTATGGAGGTCCCCGACGAGCCGGTCTTGTTCATGAAGGCGACTTCGTCGATCAGCGGTCCGTACGACGACGTCGTGATCCCCCGAGGCGAAACCAAGGCGGATTGGGAGATCGAACTCGGCGTGGTGATCGGCGCACCGGCGAAGTACGTCGACGTAGCCGACGCTCGCTCTCATGTCGCCGGGTATTGCGTGGTCAACGACCTGTCGGCACGCGTCGCCCAACTCGAGGGCACCGGCCAGTGGGTCAAGGGGAA
>JASJAX010000153.1 GCA_030066755.1 Acidimicrobiia bacterium | reverse complement strand
GGGTCACCGTTGACTTCCCCACGCCGCCCGGTCCATCTATTGCGATGACCACGTCTGCTCCAATGTCTCGAAGAAACCCGGCCACGAGACTGCGGCCGCATCGGCACCGGTGATCGTCACCGGCCCGGTAGCTCCGGTGGCCGCCACGGCCGCCGCCATGGCGATCCGGTGATCACCCTGGGCTGCAACTGCGCCCTCCTCGAGCCAGCCGGTACCGACGACTGCGAACCCGTCGTCCGTCGCCTCCGCACCGCCGCCGAGCGCTCGGATCATGGCGACCGAGGATTCGATCCGGTCGCTCTCTTTCGCCCGCAACTCGGCAGCGTCACGAACGGTGGTGATCCCCTCGGCGTATGCGCCCAAGACCGCAACGAGGGGTAGCTCGTCCAACGCGGCCACGGCGAGCGGACCGGTGATATCGGTTGCGACCAGCCCGCGGCCTTCGACCCACACGGTCCCGACCGGATCACCGCCGAGATCCCGTGTCACGACGGCACCGACCTCGGCACCCATCGACTCGAGGATTTGGAGGAATCCAATCCGCCCCGGGTTGAGCGACACCTCTGGGGTCTCGACCCGGCTCCCCGGGTGAATCGCCGCCGAAGCCCACAGGAACGCCGCCGAGGATGTGTCACCGGGGAGCACATACCTGCCGGGCGGCACTGCGCCGGGCCGAATGAAGAACGCCCCACTGTCGTGCCATTCACCCAGCCCCCAGGCAATCAGCCATCGCTCCGTGTGATCCCGGAACCCCGGCGGGCTCTTCACGGATGAGCCGCCCACGGCTTGGATCGCAGCCAGCTGGAACGCTGAGCGAACCTGCGCCGAGGCCATCGGGATCACCACGTCGGCACCCTGCAGTCGGTTTCCCGATCCACCGACCTGCAACGGAGCGGTGCCGCCATCGGACAGCACCACATTGGCGCCGAGCGCCTCGAGGGGGTCGATGAGCCGTTCCATCGGACGTCGCCGGAGCGACCCATCACCGGTCAACGAGGTCCGGAAGCCGGCAGGTGACAGCGCACCGGCCAACAGGCGGATCGTCGTACCCGAGTTGCCGCAATCGATCGGCGAATCCACCGGCCGCCAGCCACTCACCCCGGGCGAGTCGAACCTCGGCCCATCGATGGAGACCCCGAGCCGGGTCACGGCATGCCTGGTCGCAGCGACGTCGGCCCCGGGACCGAGGTGGTCGATCTGCGACGGGCCCTCCGCCAGCGCAGCAAAGATCAAAGCTCGATGGGAGAGGGATTTGTCGCCGGGCAGGGTCACTTCTGCACGAAAGGCATTCGTCGGCGGCTGAACGGTGCGCGTGGTCATGGTATCGATGAGAGTCGTGGCCGGTCAGGCGCCATCTTCCCATGTTGAACCGGCCGCTGAATACAGCCGCCGGATTTCGTGAACTGATAGGTGCCTCCAGGTGCCTGGAGTCAGATCGGTGTCCCGCACCGGTCCGATTGCTGTGCGCACGAGTCGCCGAACCCGATGACCCACTGCGTCGAGCATCCGACGCACTTCACGCTTCCGACCCTCCGTCATCACGATCTCGAGCATCGCCGAGCCTCCATGCGCATCGATCAGCCGCGCCGATTGCGCCTGCGCACGCCCGTCATCGAGTTCGACCCCCGACTCCAGGCTCCGTAGCGCCGCGTGCTCCGGTCGACCATCGACCATCACGACATAGGTCTTCGTGACGCCGAACCGAGGGTGTGTCACGAGTTCAGTCAGGGCACCATCGTTCGTGAGGATCAGCAGGCCCTCTGAGTCGGCGTCGAGACGACCCACCGGGTACACCCGCGGCTCGGCGGGCACCAGCTCAACGACCGTGGTTCGCCCGTGCGGATCGGATGCCGTGGAGATGACATCGATCGGCTTGTACACCAGGTAGTACACCAGCTCGGGCGCAACCGGCAACGGCAAGCCGTCGACCGTGATTCGAGCGGTGTTCGGATCGACCTTCTGGCCGAGCGTCGCACGGCTGCCGTCGACATTCACACGGCCCGCTGCAATCAGCTGTTCCGCCGCGCGGCGTGAACACAGTCCCGAGTGTGCGATCAGCTTGTTGAGGCGCTCGATGGCTCTCCTCCGCGCAGCGGCTCCTCGAGAACGTCGACCACTCCAGCCGGCGGAACATGGTCGGCGAGTGGAGGTAGCGCGTCGAGGCCGTTGATACCGAGCTTCTCCAGGAACAACGCCGTCGTCCCGAACAAGACGGCTTGGCCGGGCCCGGATGCGCGCCCCACCTCGGCGATCAAACCGCGCCGTTCCAGCGTCCGGAGCGCATGATCCGAGTCGACGCCGCGGATTTCGCTCACTTGGCCGCGCGACACCGGTTGCTTGTAGGCGACTACCGCCAGCGTCTCGAGGGCGGCGTTCGACAGCCGCGCCGCTCGCTCCGTTGCGGCAAACCGTTCCAGGTAGCCCTGTGCGTCCGGATGCGAATACATCCTCCAGCCACCGCCAACCTCCCGAAGCACCACGCCCCGTCCACTGTCTCGCAGCTCAACAGCGAGAGCCTCGAGCGTGGCGGTCACGTCGTCGAGTGGGAGTTCCAGCACCTCGGCGAATTCCGACACCTGGAGCGGTTCCTCGGCGACGAAGAGGATCGCCTCGATCAGCGCCGAGGTCTTCATTGCGCCCCTCCCCACTCGCTCTGGCGGGTGAGTCGGTCGAGCTCCTCCTCCATTGCGTCGTCACGATGCGTCACCTGAATGGTGCTCAGTGGGTCCTGCTGTTCGATCGACAGCGCTCCCCATCGGACGAGCTCGAGCATGGCGAGGAAGTACGCAACCACTTCGAGCGGACGTTCACAGTGGCTGATCAATTCCTCGAACGTCGCATCGATTTCGATTGCCATGCGGCGGCGCACGTCGGCGATCGCATCGTCAACCGACGGCAAGTCCAACTCGAGGTGGTCCAGGTCGGGTTCGAGGAGACGGGCCATGAACGCTCGCTCGGCGAGGGCCGCGAGTTGGGCGGCACTCACGTCCATCCGGAGCTCGGGGACCTTGGGGACGATCTCGGGATCGAGGCCGGCCATCCTCGGCACGTAACGGAGGCCGGCGTCGATTCGGTGGCGCATGACGGCGGCAACGTCCTTGAACGTCAGGCAAGCCAGCAAGCGAGAAAGCAAGCGGTCACGCTCTTCGGCCAGGGCCAGCTCCTCATCCAGATCGATCGCGTGATCGTCGGGCAGCAGGTGCCGGGCTTTCAACTGGATCAACGTGGCCGCAATGAGCAGGAACTCACTCGTGACGTCGATGTCGAGCTCACGCATCACATCGAGGTAGCGGAGGTACTCAGTGACGATCTCAACGAGGCTGAGCTCGGTGATCTCGAGCTGGTGGCTCGTGATCAGCTGCAGCAGCAGATCGAGGGGGCCCTCGAAGACGCGGGTCTTGACTTCGTAACTCATGCGGCGGGCGCCATGGTATCGGGTAGTGGCAGTGTGGCCGGGTCTTTGGTGCTTCGCAGGTCGCGGGTCTCAGGCCGCAGGTCCCAGGTCACAGGTCCCAGGCGTCGGGTCTCGGGTCTCGGGCTCGGACCGTCAGACGTTGTCGGCGGCGACCAGGGCGTTCCAGACGTCCGGGTCGATGCCTTCTGGAGCGGGGCCGGGGTGATGCCGGGCGAAGACGACGGCGAGCGTCGGAGCTCCAGCGGCTGTGAGTGCATCGGCCCCGATCGCACCGTGATTCCGATAGCTGCGCCAGTGCGCCGGCATGGGGATCCTCAGAGCATCGAACACCGTGGCCAGGGACCGGGCAATCGGCCCGATCGCCGCAACGGCCTTGCCGACGTCGTGCAGGAGTGCCGCACTGAATGCGGCGTCGTCGGTCGGGAGCGCCGACCTGACCCGCCGGGCGACATCGAACGCATGCCGTTGGTCAGGCGGTGACTGACGATGAAACAGCTGGGCGAGTTCGGGACTGAGCGCGTCGGCGACCAGGTCCTGCTCGCCCGGCGACAGCGGGGTCGCTCGAAGATGACCGAAAAACCGACGCACGAGGTGCGCGGCAAGCGTGATCGGACTGGTCACCGGGCTCAGGAGGCCAACTTGGCCTTGCAGTCGACGCAGTAGCGAGACGTCGGACGG
This sequence comes from Acidimicrobiia bacterium, assembly GCA_030066755.1. Taxonomy (GTDB): domain Bacteria; phylum Actinomycetota; class Acidimicrobiia; order Spongiisociales; family UBA5794; genus JASJAX01. The sequence goes on along the minus strand of JASJAX010000153.1, from coordinate 2,084 downwards.
AACTCCATCCGAGCGGCACCGATCTGCGTTCCGCAGCTCTCACATTGCCCGTAGGTTCCGGCCTCGACCTTGGCGAGCGCGGCGTCCACGTCGGACAACATCACCGCGAGATTGTCGACGATGCCCATGACTTCGCTGCGCTCCGCGGTGGCGGCGGCAGCATCGGCGAACCCGTCACCGAACTCGACATCGCCGGTGAGTTCCCCATTTGGGGTAGCACCGAGCTCGGAGAGCTGGTGAACCAGCTTCTCCCGCTCTTCTATGAGCACGGCCTCAGCCGTCTTGGCGTCGATCACGAGTACTCCTGCGCTCGGGGTCGAGGTCTATCACCTACTACGTGGATGTGACGTCACATAGACCTCGAGCAGATGCCGCGGCGAAACCCGCGTGTAGATCTGCGTAGTGCTGATACTAGCGTGACCGAGGATTTCTTGAATGGTCCGAAGGTCCCCTCCGCCTTCGACCATGTGCGTCGCCGCCGAGTGGCGCAACACGTGAGGTGACACTCGACGTGGATCGATGTCCGCCACGCGTGCGTACTTCCGCACGATTTGATACACCCCTTGGCGGCTCAACGCACCGCCGCGGGCGTTGAGGAACACGGCGCCCGGATCACTTCGATCGCCGCGCAGGTCGACGCGCACTGGCAGGTATCGCTCGAGTGCGGCGATGGCATGCCGTCCGATGGGGACGAGACGTTGCTTCGATCCCTTGCCCGTGACCAGCGCAGTGCTTTCCTCGAGATCCAGATCGGTCAGCTCCATCGCGACGGCTTCCGATACCCGGGCGCCGGTGGCGTACAGGAACTCCAGCAGCGCACGGTCCCGGACGCCGAGCCCAGTCGAGACGTCCGGCGCCTCGACCAGGCGGGTTGCCTCATCGACGGTCAGTGCCTTCGGGAGCGCAGCACCTCGTCGGGGCGTCTCAACGAGCAGCGTCGGATCCTCATCAGCGAGTTCTTCAGCCACGAGAAACCGATGCAATCCCCGCACAGCGGCAAGCCGGCGGGCGATGGTTGCCGTGGCGAGGCCTTGCTCGTGCAACGCTGCCACAAACGCCGCCACATCGTCACCGGCCGGTTCGTGCACCCCCCTCGCCTCGAGAAACGACCGATACGCCGACAGATCTCGTCGGTACGCCATCAGCGTGTTCGCAGCCAGGCCACGTTCCGAGGCGAGCGCCGCGAGGAACTCCGGAATGCCCTCGTCGAGCGTCACCGATGGAGCAGCAGCCATTGGAGCGCCACCAGGGTCTTCACATCGGTCACTGCGCCATCAGCGAGGAGTGAACGCACTTCGGCGACCGGCACGCGGACGATCTCCGCCGCCTCCTCTTCGGGGCCGTGAGGAGCGAAGGGAACCGGTTCCAGGTCGGACGCAACGAACAGCTCGATGTGCTCATCCGTGAAGCCGGGAGTCGTGAAGAACGCGCCGATCGATTCGAGCCGGGCCGGGCGCATCCCGATCTCTTCCTCGAGCTCGCGAGCGGCCGTCGTCGCTGCGGGCTCGCCGGCGACATCGAGCTTGCCCGCTGGGACCTCCAGCAACGCGGTCGCCAGCGGTGCGCGGTATTGGCGGATCAAGATGACGTCCTCGCCGTCGATCGGAAGCACCGCAACCGCACCCGGGTGCCGGACGGCGATGCGCTCAACCGTGCTCCCGTCCGGTACGCGGAGGTCGACCCGATCGACTCGCAGGAATCCCACCTCGGCTACCGGTTCGCTTCCCAGTACCTCAAACCCGTCGGATGCAGCCACGTCAGCTGCTGGTCTCGACCGAGGCCTCTGCATCCGCCGTATCCAGCATCACAACGGTGCGATCGGCGCGGGCACGCGCCGCCGCCATGAAACCGTCAAAGAGCGGATGCGGCGCATCGGGTCGGGACTTGAACTCGGGATGGAATTGCGACGCAATGAAGAACGGGTGCCCGGGCAGTTCGACGATCTCGACGAGCCGATCATCCGGCGATACGCCGGAGAGCGACAGCCCGGCAGCCTCTAGGTCGTTGCGGTACTTGTTGTTGACCTCGTACCGGTGACGATGGCGTTCGTAGACGAGCGGTTCACCGTAGAGACGTTCAGCGAG
>JASJAX010000024.1 GCA_030066755.1 Acidimicrobiia bacterium | reverse complement strand
ATGAGGAAGACCGCCATCGCTGCGGCGACGACGGGGCTCGCGCTGGACCGGCGCCAGACCCAGTAGGCGGCCACACCGATGAGGGGGACCGCGATGGCGGCCAGGATCGAATGTCCGGGCCAGTAGTCGTAGCCGATGAGCGGGCGGGCCACGATGACAAACGCGCTGGACACGGCCGCCAAATGGTCTCCGTGTGGATCGAGAATCTGGCCGGGTCCTTCCCGCGTGAGGTAGTCCCAGTCGTCGACCGTGAAGAACCAACTCCTCGATGCGGCGAGGACCCAAACCAACTTCAGGGCAAACGACAGCGCGACCGTGAAATCGGCGAGCCTCCGTTGCCGTTGGTGCACCGTGTCGTCTGGTCCGGTCGGTGCCTCTGCGGCCGCAGTCGCCCGCGCCGCCGGGGAGTGGGTCATCTGGTTTCGACGATCACGCGTTCGAGGTAGTCCCGATAGCGGCACGCCGGCAGGGCATCGACCAGGGCGGCGAACTCATCGTGACTGATGAAGCCCATCTGGAACGCAACCTCCTCGGGCGATCCGACGACCAGTCCCTGTCGACTCTGGATCGCTTCGATGAAATTGCTCGCCTCGAGGAGCTCCTGGGCAGTCCCCGTGTCGAACCACGCGACTCCACGTCCCATCGGCAGCGCACGCAACGCGCTTCGCTCGAGGTAGCGGCGATTGAGGTCGGTGATCTCGAGCTCGCCTCGTGCCGACGGTTCGAGGGCCCTCGCCTCTGCAGCGACCCCCGGCGGATAGACGTACATGCCGGGCACAGCCCAACGGCTTCGCGGTTGCGCCGGCTTCTCCTCGATGCTGATCACGGCACCGGACTGGTCGAACTCGACCACGCCGTATGCGGTCGGGTCATCGACGTGGTACGCAAAGACGGTGGCGTGATCCCCAGCGCCGTCGATGGCCTTGCGAAGGAAGTCGAAGCGCCCGTATACGACGTTGTCGCCCAACGCCAGCATGACGGGTCGGTTTTCCACGAACTTCTCGCCGATGATCAACGCTTCGGCGATGCCACGTGGTTCAGGCTGTTCTGCATATGCGAGCTCGAGCCCCCACCGATTGCCGTCGCCGAGCAGGACTTGGAACCGGGGGAGGTCGTGAGGTGACGACACGATGACGATCTCGTTGATTCCCGCCAACATCAGCGTGGTCAGCGAGTAGTAGATCATTGGCTTGTCGTAGACCGCGACCAACTGCTTGCTGACCGTGGCGGTGAGCGGATGAAGTCGGGTGCCGCGTCCTCCTGCGAGGAGGATGCCGCGATGAGTGCCGGACGTCTGCGTCATCGGCTTGCGTACCACGAATCGGCGAACGATTGGCTGTCCTCGTTCTGAACGATGTCCATCCACGCCTCGTTGTCGAGGTACCACCGGACCGTGGCAGCGATGCCCGTTGTGAGGTCGGTCGCCGGTGACCACCCGAGCTCGTCACGGATCTTGGCGATGTCCATTGCGTACCGATAGTCATGGCCGGGCCGGTCCTCGACAAAGCGGATCAGGCTTCGCGACGTGCCGATCGGCTCGCTGCGAGCTCGGTCGAGTTCATCGAGGATCATGCCGACCAGATCGATGTTCGTAATGGTGTTCTCACCGCCGATGCAGTACGTGTGTCCGGGCCGTCCCCGTTCGTACACCAGGGCCAGCGCATCGCAGTGGTCCTCCACGTACAGCCAATCGCGGATGTTGGCTCCGCGGCCATAGACCGGAACCGGATCTCCGTCGATTGCGCGGGAGATCACGACGGGGATGAGCTTCTCGGGAAACTGATACGGCCCGTAGTTGTTCGTGCAGTTCGTGATCACCACGGGGACCCCGTAGGTCTCGTTCCAGGCGCGCACGAAGTGGTCGGATGCAGCCTTCGACGCCGAGTACGGACTGTTCGGTGCATACGGGTGGTCCTCGTGAAACGCCCCGTCATCTCCCAAGGAACCGAAGACCTCGTCAGTCGACACGTGGTGGAAGCGGACGTCGGTTCGATCTCTCCAGAGGCGGGCGGCTTCCTGCAGCAGCACAACGGTTCCCACGACGTTGCTGCGGACGAAGGCCATGGGGTCAACGATCGAACGATCGACGTGGCTCTCGGCCGCGAGGTGGATGATTCCGTCGATGTCGTGATCCTCGAGCACGGTTCGGACGGCACCACGATCGGCGACGTCGCCCTGAACGAACTGGTGGCGTCGGTGCGTGGCGACTTCCTGCAGGTTGGCGAGGTGGCCGGAGTACGTCAGCAGGTCGAAGGAGACCAGATCGCGATCAGGCCACCGCTTCAGCAGGTGGCGTACGAGATTGGACCCGATGAACCCTGCGGCGCCGGTGATGAGGACAGCCACGACGACTCCTGGCAGTGGGGGAGGACGCGGTTCGAGAGTGTATCAGAGGCCCAACTCGCTCCCGCTTGCACCGTGGGAGGTGCCGGCGCCGTCTATGGATCGACTCGCTGGAGCTCCGTGGTGCCTTCGGCAACGCTGCCGTCATCGAATCCGACCAGATACGTGCCCACGATGCGAGGGCCAATCTCGAAGCCGGCGTCCAGCTGGAAGCTCTGGATCCCGGCGGCCGGGACGTCGGCGGCCGTGATTCGGGCGCCGTCGACGCTGAGGATCAACGTCACTTCTCCGAACGTGGCCGATTGGACGGTCACCGGTGCGGTGAGATCGTCGAGGGAGACGATCCACTGCTCCGGATCCGGATCGCTCTGACCGAACACGAAGCCATCGAGATCGGCGGAAACCGAGAGCGTTCCGTCGTCGACCGCTTCGAGGATGACGGTCATCGGTCCTCGTGAGGCGAAGGTCGTGTTCACCCACTCGCCGCTCCACTCCCCGACGAATCCTGCGATGAGTCCTGCGAGCGGAGAGACGGTGGTCGTCGGCGCCGCCGACGTCGTGGAGGCCGGGACGGCCGTGGTGGATGGCGCCACCGGCGCGGCGGTCGTTGCCTGGGCTGTTGTGGGGGCTGCCGTCGCTGCCGCTGCGGTCGTCGTGGTCTCGCCATCGCGGCCTCCGCAGCCGACGACCAACGTCATCAGCAAGACAACCATGAGGATCGCCACTCGCGGTGGCGGAGCTGTGGACCGAAACATGTGCCCCCTTCGTCGAGCTGCGCCCAAGGCTATTGACCGAGGAGCGGTTCGACCAGGACTCATTCGTAGGGGATCACCGTGACGTCGTCGCTGCCTGCAATCACGAGCAGGTGGTTTCCCGTGGCTTCGTCGATTGCACGAGTGATCGCCTCCACACCGATCGGACTTGCCTCGTCATCAGTTCGGTGGAGTACCTGCACGTCGGCATGAGTGAGCGCTGCAATCTCAGACCCCCCGCCGTTGCCGCTCCAGACCAGGAGGACGTCGCGTCGAGGAGCCCGGATTCGCGCTTCTCGCTCCGAATACGCAACGGCGAAGTGATACGCGGCGACCGCTCCTGTCGTGACGAGGAGCGCAACTGGCCACTGGAGCGCGTCGGACAGGCTCCCGGATCGCTCGTCGAGCCAGGTTTCGAACAGCACGATCAGCACGCCGATCAGCGCGCCGAACGCCACAACGCCCGAGACACCGAGGACGCCGAACAGGAAGGTACGCCGTGGCGTTGATGCGGCCTCTTCGGACCCACTCTGTGCATGGCGCTGCATCCGGGCCCACGTGAGTCCCCACACGGGTCCGCCGACGGCGAGGAGTGTGACGGCTCCCAGGAGCACATCTCCACCTTGATCGCCGGTCGAAGCGATACTCGGGTCGGCGAGCTGGAACAGCGCTACGACGAGGATGGCGAGCGCTCCGGCTACGGCGGCGAGTCCGGCACCGGCCACGATGGCGTCGTAGGTGCGATCGACGTCGTTTCGGTCACGCCCGGCGGCAGGTCCCACGAGCGTGGCGTGGTACCTCCACACGGCCAGACCAACCAGCGCCGCTGAGCCGGCCGGGTTGATGTCGGCGAAGTGCCGGAGGGCCGACTCGGTCTCGGGGTTGCCGATCAGCCACTCGAGCACGAGGAAGAGCGACCGCCCGGCGCCGATCAAGGCAGCGGTGAGTCCGCCGAGCACCCCGTACAGCATGACGTACGACAGCCACAGGGTGTTCCTGTCGAGGGTCACCCCATGGACGAGCCAATGCCAGGTCCACACGGCGAGTCCGATCACGCCGACCACTCCAGCCGTCGCGATGTCGGCCCCGTCGACCCCAACCACGGTGTCGCCGGCAGCCTCGAACCACCAGGTGCCGAGGTTGGACAGTGCACTGGCGAACCCGCCGGCCGTGAGTCCGAGGCCGAGGGCGGAACCGAGGAACAACTGGAGTGAACCGCCCCGCTCCGGTGGTACGAGGCGCCATGCGTACCAGTGAGCCGTCCAGGCACCAGCCCACACCAGTGCCATCGCCAGCAACCGTCCGTCGAACCCGTCGCCGTCGATCAGGCGAGCGAGCAACGTGATCGACATTGCCGCAGTGCCGGCGAGCGAAGTGAACGCGGCCGCGGCGAGATACAGCGTCCAACCGAGGGCGCGGCGTTCTTCCGGTCGCTCGATCAAGCGGCGCCAGGTCCATCGCGCCAGGGCAACGAACACCGGAAGACCCACCAGGGTGAGCGCCAATGTCGTTGCCAGTTCCTCGTCCGAGCGAACGGTGGCGCTGGACAGCACGCGACCGAGGAGACCTTGGAGGCCGATCACCGCCACCATCAAGGCGACGAACAGCATCGTGTACACGAACAGCCGTCTCACGGAACCTTCGTCGGTCTCACGTACCGGCTGGCGGGTCCGGCCGCCGACTACGCGTACGACGATGTAGACGATGCCACCAATGACGGCGGCTGGGATGAGGAATGACAGCAGGCCGTACATCGGTTCACCTCTCTCGGCAGTGGTTTGGGATCCAGGTTGCGTCCATGATGCGCCACGCTCCCTCGCGAAGCTCGAGCTCGATCTGAGCGGAACGTGGTGAGTGCCACGAGTCCTCGAACGGGTCGTCGAACGGTTCGTAGGCGCCCGAGTAGCTGAACTCGAGATCGAACTCGGCGTGATCGGCGGTGGTTGCGCTGTTCACGATTTGGACGGTGTCGGCGGAGCGGTAGCGGTAGGGGATGGCCATTGGTTCGCAGGCGGCGGCCAGCTCGGGAGCGAGAACGCGGTGAGCGACGTGTTCGTCGCGGTCCAACAACGCCTGGAGATAGCTCTGTGCCGCCGCTTCTGGCGAGCCCGGAGGGTAGGTGGCGCTGCGGCCGGCGATGAGTGCGCCGGCAACGAGTGCGATGATCGTCGCCGCGGCAACAATGGTGAGCACGATCGTTGCCGGGCGGGTGCGCGATTCGGCGTTGTCGGAAGCCGTCGGAGTGGCCATGTCTCCATGATCAGGGGGGCAACGTGTTTCGAGCCATAGGGCTCGTCCCCCAAACTCCCGTAGGGGTACTGGGGGTGATGGTCATTCCCCGATGTCGTAGCCGGCGTCGCGAGCAGCCTGAATGAGCTCGTACGCCGGGAAGAAGCCCAGCGCATCGTCGGCATCGTCGGCGACGGTCTCGGCGAGCGCACCCCTTGCGTCGAAGGCGTACGTGATACAGCCACCCTCGAACGTGAAGTACCAGGTGCCCCGATAGAACACTTCGGGCACGAAGTCCTCGATGACGTCGAGTGCGTCGTCCGGGTCGAGACCGCTGCCGGCAACCCCCACAACGTCGCTGCGGAGTTCGACGGTGCCCTCTTCCGCATCGAGTTCATCGATGATCCAGACGTATTGGTCCCGCAATAGCGCCAGGTTCACTCGGTTGCCGACGGTTTGGTCCATGTTGTCGTCGATGGTGAACACCACCGGCCGGTCGTCGATCTCGACACCGGCGAGGTCCTCGACGAGGAGTCGGGCGCGAATCTGCGGGCGTTCTCCCGACGGGATGATGGTGATGCCGATGTTCGTCTGCTGGAACTGCACGTCCTCGAATCTGCGGATGTCGTCGAAGCCCGAGTCCACCTCGACGCCGGAAGGATCACAGGCGGGCCGGACCTCGGCCGACAGGAAAACTCGGTCGCGTCGCAGGAGATCGAACCCCGCCCGGCCGGTTTCAGCCGACCAGTTGATGGCATCCCACTCCAACCGGACCTCGTTCAGACAAGGCGTATACCGGGCGGACGGAACCGCCTGGACCGTCATCACCGTCGCCGTCGAGACGTCCTGGCCTCGGGAGATGCAGTCGGGCTGACCGAGGCCGAGATTGCCACACGAAGCCGCCACGAGGGCCGCCACGACGAGCATGAGCACCATTCGCCGGGTCATAGGATTCCGCCTCCGGTGATCTCGGTGGCGATCTGCCCGAGCAGCATGAGCCCCAACGCGAGGGCTCCGACCGTGAGCCAGATTCGCCGCGGACTCCAGCGCTGGATCGAGATCTGCTCCGCAGCGGGTGCGAGTTTGCGGAACTCCTCGACGAGGTCGATGCCCTGTTCCTTCTTGAAGAGTGCCAGCGAGCTGCGTGACTGCGACGGCAGGGTGACGCTGCGTGTCGCCGCAAAGGCTTCACCGATGTCCTCGGGAGCAAACTGGAGGAGGGCCCGTTGATACACGCGCGGGGCGCCGACACGGAGCCCGAGAATCACCATCATGTTGGCCAGGTCGACGGCCTGACGCCACGGGCTCGGCCGGACCGTTCCGAACGCCACGTCGATGAGTACCACTTCTCCCCGGTTGAGCATGACGTTCGCCGGCTTGATATCCCGATGGGCGAGCCCGGCGTCCCACATGTTGCGGATGACACGCAGTGCCCGGTCGATCACTTCGTCGTCGATCTCGGCGTGGGTGAGCTCCTCGGAGTCCTCCAGGAAGGCGCTGACCATCAGGTACTCCCGCTCCGGCGTGATCTCGACGATGCCGAACGGTTCTGCTCCCGGGACCCCGGCGTCACGCATGAGTCGCTGGATGTAGTCCTCGTACTCGACGAGTCGTCGCACCGACGTGAAACGCACCTCATCTTCGAGTGAGCCGTAGAGGATGGTCCGACCGACCTTGTACCAGCGATCGGAGCGAAGGTGCGTCTGGCTGTAGAGCTTGGCGAACACGTATTGATCGGGATCGCCGGCGACCTTGAGCCGCAGCGGGGTGGACCCACCGGACCCCTCGAGGCCGAAGGGCTTGATCTCGAGGACCTCCATGCCCAGCTGTTCGTACAGGGCGCGGCGAATGGCCTCCCCCCGCGCTCCGGTGACGTCGAGATGAGCCGTCACCCCTCGCTTCCAGGTCACCGGGAACTCCGCCTCGGGGGCGAACCACCGGAACAACACAACGGTGACGCCGAGCGAGAACATCGCAGCGACGGCCGCGTCGCTCGGGTGATCGACGCCGAGGTACAGCCGAGCCAATCCGAAAGCGGCGACGAGTACGCCGGCGACCGCCAGGACGATCCGGCGTCGACGTCCGCTGGGGACGAGTGCGTACGCCATTGCGGCGAGCGTCACACTGAGTCCGGCGACCGGCACCGAAGGGTGAGACGGGCCACTCCACTCACCGATGATGTCCACGAAGGGTCGTGGTCTGCCCACGAACGTGGCGATCAGCACGACCGTGGCCTGGACGATGATGAGGGCCATCAGCACCGCGAAGAAGTGGCGCCAGCGGCGATAGAACACCAGGAGCAGCAAGGTGGCGCCCCGCAGCAGCCGCAAGAGCCAGTCCTCACCGAGAATCACGATCGCATCCGCGAGGGCGGTCAAGGTGCTGTTGCGGGCATCGATGATGACCTCGAGGATCGCGAGGTCTCGGTCGTTCCACCACTGGGTGGACGCCGGCCAGGCGAAGAGTGAGACCCAAACAAACACCGCGCCGATGCTGCTGAGCAACCACAGGCGACCAGCCGTCCGCAGCTCGCGCTGCAGTGGGGCCTTTTCGCCGCTGGGCCGGCGGCGCCTGCCCGCGATCCGGATACCAGCGAAGCGAACCTCGCGGCGTTCACCGAGCGTCGGAAGTCCCCGCTCGACCGCCGCAGGCTCTGCTTGAGCGCTCGGCGTATCCTCAGTCGTCACCCGGCCTCCCTCAGCCAACGACGTGACGCTACCAGTCCGTTCGCTGCAGACGGCCGCGAAGCTACGGCGTCACGCCCGTCGAGCCGTGCGGCTCCTCAAGGGGCTTGGGCTCGTGCCGAAAGACTTGGTATGAATTGGGGCACCCCCCAGGCTTCGGCGCGACATCGAGCAAATCAGGCGCAGCGACCGACATCCGTGACTGGGTTCGACCGAGTACACCGAGCGATCCTGCGCACGTTTGCGCTCGCAGCCGCTGCGGCGTGCGTGTTCACGACGATCGCAGCCGCTGCCTCCGGTGATCTGAGGAGCTTGCTCACGCGGGGGCTCCTGTCGGCCGTGATCGCGCTCTACGCACTGTGGCGGCTTCGGCGAGGCATGTCCGCTGAGCCCCTCCTCTTCTTCACGATGGTCGCCACGATCGTGAGCGTTGCGATTCGTCAAGATGCCGCTGCCACAACGAATGCCATGTTCGCCATGGTCGGTCTGACGCTGGCGGCGACGCTCCTGGCCCGGCATCCTCTCATCACGATGTCGCTCGGTGCATTCGGCGTAGCGATCGTGACGGGGCTGCGGTACTGGATCGTCGACGAATCCATCGGCGAGTTGGTCGCAGCGGCAATCGTGCCGCTCATCGTTGTGGTGTTTGGCGCGCAGCTGATGGAGTGGGCGAAAGCCGAGATCAGCGGGCGCCAACGGCGTTTCGAGAACATCTTCGATCACGTACCGGTGGCGATCTGGGAGGAGGACTTCTCGAGGGTCGCAGAGTGGCTCGACGAGTTGCGGGCGTCCGGTGTCGAGGATCTCCGAGCCCATCTCGCCGCCAATGTCGACGACGTCCTCCACGGTGCGTCACTGATCCATGTGACGGGGGTCAATAGCGAGGTGCTCCGATTCCTGGAAGCGACGGATCGTGAGTCCCTGCTCGGCCCACTCAATCCGGATCTGCTGGTCGAGGACGGCATCGCTGCGATGGTCGAGGAACTCGTCGCCGTGTGGGACGGCACGGCGAGCCTCAGGGTCGACCTCACCGGTGCGAGCACTGCGGGCAACCCAATCGAGGGTTACCTCCTCATGGCGGCTCCGTCGGCGTCCGACGGAATCGACTGGAGTCAGGTGGTTGTTGCGATCGTCGATGTGCGCGAGCAACGTGATGCACAGCGACGACTCGAGGAACTCGTCGACTCGAAGGACCGGTTCGTCGCCTCGGTGAGCCACGAGTTGCGTACGCCGCTCACCGCAGTGATCGGGTTGGCGGAGGAACTCCGCACCGATGTCGACGTCATCTCAGAAGATGAGCGCCTCGAGCTGCTGTCGTTGATCAGCGATCAGGCGATCGAAGTCGGCTTCATCGTCGAGGACCTGCTCGTAGCCGCACAGGCAAACATCGGCCGGGTGAAGATCCAGCCCGAGGTCGTCGACGTGAACCGGGAGTTCGTTGCGTTGTTGGCGACCATGGGCGAGCGCCGGTCGCCGGTGCTCGAGATCGGGGCCGATACGGTGGTCGCAGCTGATCCGCGACGCCTGCGCCAGATCCTGCGGAATCTCGTGACGAACGCAGACCGGTATGGGCGGGGCGCCGTGTCGGTCCATGCCTTCAGCGAAGGTCCGTCGACGATCGTCGAGGTCAGAGACGATGGTGATGGGATCCCCGATGACTTGCGCGAGAAGGTGTTCGAACCCTACGAAACCGCCCATCGCTCAACCGGCGTCACCGGCTCGATGGGGCTGGGTCTCACCGTGTCCCGCGAGCTTGCGCGTTTGATGGGTGGCGATCTCCAGTACCTGCGAATCGATGGCGAAACCATCTTCCGTCTCGTCCTCCCCGCACCGGCCGACCACGCTCGAATGGTGTCATAGCCGGCCGACCCGGCCACTTCGCCCTTCCGTCGTCGCTTTGAGTGTTCAGTACCCAGTGCTGAGAGCGTCGAGTTTGGGCAGCGCCCAACCTCGAACGTGACGGCGAAGCCGTCACGCATTCTTAACCAATTCTCACGTTCTCTTCACGCTGGCATAACCGAGCGATGACGATCATGAAGTCATGTCTGATGTGATCAGTGGACGTCGGCCTGCCGGCAATCGTCGCGCTCCCAAAGCCGTCGACGATCGGCGGGTGTGCGCGGCACGAGGCTGTGAGACGGTGCTCTCCCGCTACAACCGGAAGATGACGTGCCACGTGCACAGTCCAATCAAGTTCCCCCGAGTCCGCGGCAGGGAAGCTCCGAACCCGACGTGATCTCGGCCGGTCCGGGCGTCGATCCGTTCCGGTACCAAGTACCAAGTTCCAAGTAGGAACCGCCCGTTCTGTTCGGCTGGGTACTCGCTACTCGCTACCGAGTACTTGCTACTCAATTCTCAGGAATTCCTTAGGTGTCGGCTACGTAGACCTCATAGACACCACACAAGCTCGACTTGAGAGACCTGAGGAGACACGATCATGTACGGCCCCTACGACCCATCACGACGGCCGTCGTCGTTCGGCGATTCGCCGGCGATGGACGACCAGCCGGCTGACGACGCGTCGGCGTTCACCTGGCCGACGCAAACGCTTGCGGCGCCCGCCGTAGAGCAGGAGCCGGTCCAGGAGCCGGTGATCGTGACGCCTCCGCCCGCCCCGGTGGTCATCCGCCAGGGTGCCCGCTGGTGGCAAACCGGTCTCGCTGCTGTGCTGGGCGCGGTTCTCGCCGTCGGCGGCCTGCAGCTCGTCGAAGGCGACGAGTCGATCTCAGCTGCGGCCCCGGCCATCGCCGTTGCGGCCGCCGAAGCTCCTTCAGATGAGGGTGTCGCCGAGGCGGCCGTTCCAGCCGAGTCGGCAGTGCCGGACACGGTCGTCCCCAGCCTCCCGTCCCCAACCGACCTGACACCGGCACCTTCGAGCGCCGACGCAGTCGCAGTCGGCGCCAAGGTCATTCCTTCGATCGTCACCGTCGAGGTGCTCGGCAACGGCCGGATCGTCGGATCGGGCTCCGGCGTGATCATCACCGCCGACGGCTACATCGTGACCAACGATCATGTCGTTGCGGGCGGCCAGGGCTACCAGGTCGTGTTGAGCGACGGTCGGACCACCTACTCCGCGTCGCTGGTCGGCACCGATCCGTTGACCGACCTCGCCGTGCTGGACATTGCTGCCGAAGGGCTGACCCCAATCGAGTACGGCTCCGCCGCAGCGCTGAGCGTTGGTGACGCAGCAGTCGCCGTCGGCAGCCCGCTTGGCCTCGAGGGCGGGCCGTCCCTCACGGTCGGTGTTGTCTCCGCCTTTGGCCGCCAGGTTCAGACGAGCGCCACCGATGTGCTCTACGGCATGCTCCAGACGGATGCGCCCATCACCTCCGGCTCGAGCGGCGGAGCCCTCGTCGACGGCGCCGGCCGGTTGATTGGTATCACCACCGCCGTGGGGGTTTCCGACGTCGGTGTCGAAGGCATCGGATTTGCCACGCCCATCGAGATCGTGACCCGGATCGTTGACGAGCTCGTCGCCGAAGGCGACGTCGGTCACGCATTCCTCGGAATCAGCGGCATCACCTCGTTCGACGCCGCCGCCGATGGCGCCCGTGTCGCCGCCGGTGTCGAGGTCGGTTCGGTCGGCGATGGCTCGGCTGCTGCGAACGCCGGGCTCCAGGCCGGCGACGTCATCACCTCGATCGACGGTCTCCGGGTCGAGACGATGGACGAGCTGATCGTCGCCTTGCGAGTCCGGTTCCCCGGTGATGACGTCCAGCTCACCGTCAACGGGAGCGACGTCACCGTCACTCTGGGCGTGCGATAGATCGCTGAGCGGCGGGACCCTTCCTCTCCTCCCAACAGCCCGTCCGCTCTGCAACCGGGGCCCCGTCCGATGGACGGGGCCCCTGCCGCGTTCTCACTTGTTTCTCAGGTTCGGTTCAGCTGCGCCCTAATCCACGCCGTCAGTGTGGAGGCCAGAGAACGACCTGAGGAGGAGAGCTCATGGCCTCATCATCGCGACGTCTTGCCGTTGTCGCCGCCATCGCCGCTATCGGCCTCGTTGCTGCGGCATGCGGAGGCGGGGCGGATGCGTCGACCGATGGCGTGGCCTCATTGGAGGGAGCAGAGTCGGTCGTTGCGACAACAACGGCCGCACCCGAGTCGACGTCGGACGACGTCGAGCAGGCCGTGTTGGCGTTTGCCGCCTGTATGCGAGACCACGGCGTCGACATGGAGGATCCGACGGTGTCGGCCGACGGCACGATTGAGTTCGGATTCCGAGCGGGTGGCGGAGCAGCGAGTGACATCGATCGTGGTGCGCTGCGGGATGCACGAGATGCGTGCAGCGAGCACTTGGAGAGCGTGACGCTCGGCTTCCGTCGTGGCGACGACTCCGAGATTCAAGACCTCATGTTCGAGTACGCGCAATGTATGCGCGACAACGGGTACCAGATGGACGATCCCGACTTCTCCGGGTTCGGTCCCGGCGGTGAGGACGATGGCGACGCGCCTCGTTCCGGTCCGTTCGGCGTGATCGACCCTGAGGATCCGGCCTTTCAGTCCGCCCAGGCGGAGTGTGAGGACATCCTCGCCGGGTTTGGGCGGCCGCCCGGCGCAGGCCGAGGTGGGGCGAATGACAACGGCTAACGCTCCGGCGAGCGAAACAGCTCGCGCCTTGGTCGATCGAACGTTCCTCGCGGGTTCCGTTTGCTGCCGATTGTCGGCGTCGCTGCTGCGGTCGCAGGTTGAAGGCCCGAGCATCACGAGAAGGAGTTCCCGATGAAGCGCCGTTACCTAGTGCTGATCGTCATCGTTGCGGTGTTCGCCGCTGCGTGTGGCGGCGGTGAATCCGACGGTACGGGCGTGGCGTCCCTCGACGGTACGGACACCACCGCCTTGGAGACACCGGCCGGCGCCTCAACCGACGTCGACGAGGAGCAGGCGCTGATCGAGTTCACGCAATGTATGCGAGACAACGGTGTCGACATCGGTGATCCGACCGTGGACGCCGAGGGCAACGCGTCTCTCGACTTCCGCGGGATCGACGTTGGATCGCTCGATGAGGAAGCGATCAACGTCGCTCGAACCGCCTGCGAGGGCTACCTCGAAGGCGTGACCCTCGGCTTCGATCTCGGTGATCCGACGGAGCTGCAGGACATGGCGCTCGAGTTCGCCCAGTGCATGCGAGACAACGGCTACGACATCGACGATCCCGACTTCTCCGGCATCTTCACCATCTCTGAGGACGGAGCGCCGAGCGACGGAGCGATTCGGAGCCCATTCGGCGACGTCGATTTCGAGGATCCGGCGTTCCAGGCCGCCCTCGAGAGCTGCCGCTACGTGCTTGCCGGCTTCGGCGGCCCGGGTGCCGGAGACCCGGCGCCGACCGACTCATGACCACCCCGTACGACAAGAGGAGCACACCAGTGAGCACCACCGTGGAGCGGGGCGCAGTACCCGCTGCCGCACCAACGGAGCACGATGAAGCGGCGTCGGCGTCCCCGAAACGACGCCGATGGCCATGGGTCGTTGCCGCCGTCGTGGTCATCGCCGGCGGCACGGCGGCGGTCATCGCCGCCGGCAACGGTGGGGCAGCCAACACCGAGACCCCCGCCGAGGTCACCAACTTCGCTGAAGCCGTGGTCGCCGATCTCGTGGAGGTCGAGTCGTACGACGCCACACTCGGGACGGTTGCCGGGGATCCCGTGAAGTCCCAGCTCGCCGGCACGGTCACGTCGGCGCTCGATGCCGGAGCCACGGCACAGGCAGGGGATGTCATCTTCACCGTCGACGGTGACCCGGTGGTGCTCTTCTACGGCGAGACTCCGGCGTGGCGCGATCTCGCCCCGACCGATGACGCTTCGTTCCTGGTCAACCGGCTGAACGGCACCGTCACCGATGTCGTCGAGGCCGGGACCGTGCTCGAAGAAGGCGACATCGCCTACTGGGTGAACGGCGAACCCGTAGTCGTCCTGTACGGAGACACCCCGGCGTACCGCACGATGCTCGATGCGAGGACGGACCTCGAGGGTGACGACATCCTGCAGCTCGAGACCTACCTCGATGAGGCCGGCTATGACGACGTCGGAATCTCGGTGGACGGCACGTTCACCAATGCCACCGCTTCGGTCGTCGAGAACTGGCAGGAGGCCATTGGCGCAACGGTCGACGGCGTGGTCGGGCTCGGCGAGGTCATCTTCGTCGACGCGCCGATCGAAGTCCGTTCGGTCGAGGTCGAGGTTGGTGACACGATCAACGACGGGCGTGCGGTCTTCACCATCGAAGGCACGACCGCCATGACCGGCGACGACGTCGAGCAGCTCGAAACGAATCTCGCAGCCCTCGGGTACGACGCCGAAGGCTCGCTTGTCGTCGACGGAACGTTCGACGATGCCACCACCGAAGCGATCGTGGCGTGGCAGGCGGCTCGTGGCGTCGAGGCGGATGGGATTGTGGAACTCGGCGAGATCGTGTTCGTTCCGGCGGCGATTCGGGTCAGCGATCAGCTGGCATCGCCCGGTACCGCAGTGAATCCCGGTGTTGGGGTCCTGGCGGTCTCATCGGCCGACAAGGTCGTGACTCTCAACCTCCCCGCCGAGGACCAGGACCTGCTCGAGGTGGGGGACGGAGTGGTCGTCGAACTTCCGGACGGCACCGACGTTGCGGCCACCGTGACCGAAGTGGCAACCGTCGCGTCGGTGAACCAGCAAGGTAGTGCCGTATTCGAGATCACGATCGTTCTGGACGACCCCTCGACGGCGGCCGGCCTCGATGAGGCCCCGGTCGACGTCGAGATCGTCACCGACTCGGTGCAGGATGTCCTTGCCGTGCCGGTGACCGCTCTGCTGGCCTTGTCGGAGGGCGGCTACGCGGTCGAAGTCGAAACCGGGACCGGGACGCGGCTGGTTGCCGTCGATCCGGGCTTCTATGCCGACGGCATGGTCGAGGTGACGAGTTCCGAGCTGCAGCCCGGAGATCGGGTGGTGGTGCCGTGACCGCGATCCTCGTTCACGACGACGCACCGGCAACCGGCGGTCACGACGCCGTCCTCACGCTCAACGCCGTGACGAAGCACTACCCGACGACCCCGCCGGTGCGGGCTTTGCAGGGTGTGACGTTCGATGTGCAGCGCGGCGAACTCGTCGCCGTTGTCGGTCCGTCGGGGAGCGGCAAGTCCACGTTGCTCCACATCATGGGAACGCTCGACCGTCCAACCAGCGGCGAGGTCACCGTGGCCGGTCACCGGGTCTCAGATCTCTCCGATCGTGACCTCTCGGCGCTGCGGTCCCGCCACATCGGCTTTGTGTTCCAGCAGTTCTTCCTGCTCAGCGGGTACACGGCGCTGGACAACGTCGCCGACGGTCTTCTCTACACGGGAATGACGTTGGCGACGCGCCGCGAGCTCGCCGCGATCGAGTTGGAGCGGGTCGGCCTGGGTCATCGTCTCGGTCATGATGCGATGAAGCTGTCCGGCGGAGAACGCCAGCGGGTGGCCATTGCCCGGGCGCTCGTCGGCGGCCCGGACATCGTCCTCGCCGACGAACCGACCGGGAACCTCGACTCCAAGACGAGCGATGCGATCGTTGCCCTCATCGAGGACCTCAACGACTCCGGCTCCACGATCGTGGTGATCACCCACAATCCGGAGATCGCTTCGCACTTCCCCCGGGCGATCGGACTTCGAGACGGTGCCGTCGAATACGACAAGCTGAACGGGGTGCACTGATGGCGACGATGCTGACCCCGAGTCGTCTGCACTCCGCCGACGTCGCACGGACGGCCGGTGTTGGTCTCCGTACCCGCAAGCTCAGGGCCGCCCTGTCGGCACTCGGCATCATGATCGGCATTGCGGCCATGGTCGGTGTGCTCGGCCTCTCCGAGTCGTCGAAGTCGGATCTCCTGGCTCAGCTCGACAAGCTCGGTACCAATCTCCTGACAGTCCAGGCCGGTGGCGGTATTGGGTTGGGGAGTGGACAGCTACCGGCTGAAGCGGCCGAGATGGTCGCCCGGATCGGTCCGGTCGAGCAGACCACGACCGTATCGGAGGTCGACGCCAACGTGTACAAGAATGATCTGGTGCCGTTGGGTCAGACCGGCGGGATCACGGTGCAGGCAGTCGATCTCAACCTGATGGACACGTTGGCCGGTTCCCTCGATGACGGGGTGTTCCTGAACGAAGCATCAGCGGCGTACCCGACCACGGTGCTGGGATCCGTGGCGGCGGAGCGCCTCGGCATCGCCGAAGTCACCGGGACCCAGCTCGTGTGGCTCGGCGACCAATGGTTCACCGTGGTTGGTGTGCTCGACCAGTTCGATCTCAATCCCGATCTGGATCGTGCCGCCCTCGTTGGCATGGTTGCGGCGGAGACGTACCTCGATCACGACAACGTCCCGACGTCGGTGCTCGTTCGTGCCGACCCCGATTTCGTCGACGACGTCATGAATGTGTTGGCGGCGACGGCGAATCCCGAGAATCCGGAGGAGGTCGAGGTCGCTCGGCCCACCGATGCGCTCGAAGCCAGGGAGGCTGCGGATGATGCCTTCACGGCGCTCTTCCTCGGCCTCGGAGGCGTTGCCCTCCTCGTCGGCGGCGTTGGCATCGCCAACGTGATGGTCATCTCAGTTCTCGAACGGCGCTCCGAGATCGGGTTGCGGCGTGCGCTTGGCGCCACGAAGCGTCACGTCGCCGTGCAGTTCCTCGGCGAAGCGCTCCTGCTGGCGGCCATTGGAGGTGTCGGTGGCGTCCTGCTCGGCTACGGGGTGACCACCGGGTACGCCAGCCTTCGCGGCTGGTCGACGCTCGTTCCGCCGATCGCCATCGCCGGGGGCATCGCAGCTGCGCTGCTCATCGGCGCCATCGCCGGCCTGTACCCCGCCGTCCGCGCCGCAAGGATGTCGCCGACGGAGGCGCTGAGGAGTAGTTGATGGAGTCTCAGGTCGCATCGGGGTCTCAGGTCGCAGGTCGCAACGGGGTCTCAGGTCGCATCGAGGTCTCAGGTCGCAGGTCCCAGGTCTCACGTCTTGGGTCGCAGGTATCCAGTTGCAAGTTTCAAGTTCCAAGTCGAAGAAGACCGGCAATGGCCGGGGCCGCATCGACCGAGTACTGAGGACTGACTACTGACGACTGACTACTGATACCTAAGGGCCTGCATGCGCAGGCCCTTAGGTGATTCTCACCTTTCTCAAAGGGGCCTCCTACGCTGACGCGGTACCTTCGCGAAAGCTGTTGTGGAGGACCGATGTCGGACGCGAAAGAACACATCCTGGTCGTGGAGGACGATCGCTCGGTGCGCGATGCCATCGAGCGCGCTCTCCAGTTCGAGGGCTACGAGGTGACTACGGCACGTGACGGTGCCGAAGGTCTGCAAGCGGTCCTCAACGACCGGCCGGATGCGATCGTGCTCGACGTGATGATGCCCCACGTCGACGGTCTCGAAGCGTGCCGCCGCATTCGGGCCCGCGGCGATGCCACACCGATCCTGATGCTCACCGCCCGCCACGAAGTGTCGGATCGGGTCGACGGACTCGATGCCGGGGCAGATGACTACATGGTCAAGCCGTTCGCGCTCGAGGAACTGCTGGCACGGATCCGTGCGTTACTGCGGCGGTCGGGCGGCGGCACGACGGACGTCCTGGTGGCCGGGGACATGCGCATGAGCGTGGGAACTCGCGAGGTCTTTCGAGGCGACCAGCGGATCGAGTTGACCAAGACGGAGTTCGACCTGCTCGAGCTGCTGCTGGAGAACACCGGACTGGTGCTGTCGCGTGACACGATCTACGAGCGGATCTGGGGCTACGACTTCGAGACGTCGTCGAACTCGCTCGACGTCTACATCGGCTACTTGCGTCGCAAAACCGAGGTCGATGGTCTTCCCCGCCTCATCCACACCGTGCGCGGTGTCGGTTACGTCGTCAGGGAGCAGTGACGCTCGTGAGCATGAAGCTGCGCACCCGGATCGCCGTGATCGCTGCGGTTGCCGTAGCGGTGGCCGTCTTGCTGGCTTCCATTGGTGCGTACTTCGCAGCTCGCAACGAGCTCGTGGACCAGATCGATGAGAGCTTGATCGCCCTGGCGAACGATGCCCAGGAGGGCCGGTTTGACGCCGATGTGATCTTTGCACCGTTCCAACGCCGATTCGGCGGTGGTTCGCAGCAGTTCGACGTCGTGTACTCCCAACTCCTGACACCCGGATCGGGGCCGATTCGAGCACCCGGGCAACCCGAGCTCCCCGTCGGTGATATCGACCGGGCCGTCATCGAACGGGATCGAGGAGCGATCGTCCGTACCGTCGAGATCGAAGGCGAGCAGTGGCGGATGATCACCGCTCCGCTCGAGGGCGAGGTTGAACTCATTCGCGGCGTTCGGGGTGTGTTCGCTGAAGGCGTCACAGTGCAGTTCGCCCGGAGCCTGGACGAAGTGGACGGAGCACTCGGCGGGCTGACCGTCCTGCTCCTGTTCGTCGGCGCTGCGGGTGTCGGTCTCGCTGGGTTGCTCGGACTCGTCGTAGCCCGCGGCGCCCTTGGTCCGATCGCCCGCCTCACCGAGGCGGCGGAACATGTCGCAGAGACGCAGGAACTGGCGGCCCATATCGATGTCGATCGCGACGACGAAATCGGGCGGCTGGCCGTCAGCTTCAATGCGATGCTCTCGGCGCTCGAGGAGTCTCGCCTTCAGCAGCGGCGTCTGGTGCGTGACGCCAGTCACGAGCTGCGAACACCGCTGACTGCGCTCCGCACGAACATCGAGGTTCTGAACCGCGCCACCGATCTGACGGACGAGCAACGGACGGAGATGCTCGATGACGTCACGTTCGAGCTCGAACAGCTCAGCGATCTCGTCACCGAACTGGTCGACCTCGCGACCGACACGGCCGTGTCGACCGAAGCTGAGGGCGAGCTGGAGTTCGACGAGTTGGTCCGACGCGCGGTCGACCGATTCGGCCGGAGGACGGGAAGAACCGTCGAGGCTGAACTCGAGCCCACGGCGATCGTTGGTCGGGCCGGGATGCTCGAGCGTGCGGTCTCGAACCTCCTCGAGAATGCTCACAAATGGAGCCCGCCGGATGGCGTGGTCGAGGTCACCTTGCGCAATGGCCGCCTCAGCGTGCGGGACCATGGTCCCGGTATCGCCGAGGAGGACCGGCCGCTCGTCTTCGACCGGTTCTACCGATCGGTTGACGCTCGGAGCACGCCGGGCAGCGGTCTCGGACTGTCGATCGTCAAGCAAGTGGTTGATGACCACGGCGGCGACGTCTTCGCCGAAGCCCCCGAAGACGGTGGCGCCCGCGTTGGCTTTGCGATCCCAGTCGGATCGAGCACCTGAGGCGACCGCCGGCGAAGCCAGCCCGCGGCAGCACGCGTTGGCTCTGCGATTCCTGTTTGGTCGAGTACCTGAGCTGGAGTTCGGGCGGAGCTCGAACTCCGACGGACTGGCGCAGCCGAGACCTGTTCGGTCGAGTATCTGAGCTGGAGTTCGGGCGGAGCTCGAACTCCGACGGACTGGCGCAGCCAGTCCGCGAAGACTGAAGACTGCGCGAAGCGCCTTCCTCTCAGGCCGTTCTTAGATCCGCCCCGCATACTGGAGCCATCACAGTCGAACTTCCGACCACGGAGGCGTCATGAAGCGGTTGTTGGTTCTCCTCGGTGCCCTTGCTCTCGTTGCGGGCGTGACGGCTATCGCCCTCGCCGATGACCCCGCCCCGGTGATGCTCGCAGCGCAGACACAGGACGACGCGCCTCCGGAGGACGACGAGAAGGTGGTCGACGAGTCGGGTCGCGAGAAGCGGTCGCTGCTCGGCGACGTGCTCGCCGAACTCGTCGAGGAGGGCGTGCTCTCCGAGGCTCAGGCCGATGCCATTGAGGAACGCTTGGCCGAGAAGAAGGCCGAGTGCGACGACTGCCGTCGCCACGGCTTCCGCTGGTTCAAGGGCCCGGGGCACTTCGGAGAGGGCTTCGAGTTCCCCGAGGGCTTCGAGCTCCCGGAGGGATTCCCGTTCCCCGAGGGGTTCGAGTTCCCGGAGGACTTCGACGGGTTCCAGTTCCGCTTCCCTGAGGGTTTCGAGTTCCCGGACGACTTTGACGGATTCCGGTTCCGGCTTCCCGAAGGGTTCGAGTTCCCCGAGGGGTTCGGGTTGCCCGAGGGCTTCGACTTCCGGGGTCCGATCGAGATTCCCGAGGAGGTCCGGGATCAGCTCCGCGATCTGATGGAGCAGCTCGAGACCGAGTTCGACGCACCGTTTGGGCGGAAGTTCTTCCACTTCCCGGGCGGGTCGCTACGAGACTTCCTCGACGACGGAGAGCTGTCCGAAACGGAGCTCGAACAGCTCGAGGCGGAACTCCGCGAGCTGGCAGAAGACTGGATGCAGCGCTTCGAGGAGAAGTTCAACGACCTCGAGGCGTAGCGTCGCAGGTCGTCTCAGGTCGTCTCAGGTCCCAGGTCTCAAGTCCCAGGTCCCAGGTCTCAGGTCTCAAGTCCCAGGTCCGTTGGCCGCGCCGCACCTTGGGACTTGCGACTTGAGACTTGGGACGTGCGACGTGCCCGGCACGATCCGGGCAAGCGCCCTCCGAAACTCCTCCACCCTGCCTCACACTTCTCGAACAATCGTGTTCGATGATGGCTCGAGGTCAGGAAGCCACAGCGGGTCGGTGGGGCCCGCATCCAAGGAGTCATCATGAAACACATCGTGATCGCAGCGGTTGCGGCCCTTGTGCTCGTTGCCGGTGTGTCGGTTGCCAACGTGCTCGTGTCGCCGGCTGCCGATGCCCAGGAGCAAGACGTCCCAGCGATCGGCGATGTTCCTCGCGTCGACGAGGCTCGCCGCGGGATCCTCGGCGAGGTCCTCGATCGGTTGGTCGGGGACGGCACGCTCAGCCGCCAGCAGGCCGACGCCGTTGAGGAAGCCGTTCGGGCGGAGGCGGCAGAACGCAAGCCGCTGCGGCGGGCGGCGCGACGGGGTGCCGAGCGGGGTTATCGCTTGGGTCGGCTCCTCGCCGATGACGTGCTCGATGCTGAGGAGCTCGAGATGCTGCGTGAGGACCACCCGTTGCGCGATCCCGATGGTCTTGCCGCACCGTACCTCGACGACGGTCAGCTCACGATCGACGAACTCAAGCTCATCCGTGAGGCATGGAAGGAAGCCCGGTCTGTCGATCGGTGAGCCAACCGCTCG
Organism: Acidimicrobiia bacterium; assembly: GCA_030066755.1. Taxonomy (GTDB): domain Bacteria; phylum Actinomycetota; class Acidimicrobiia; order Spongiisociales; family UBA5794; genus JASJAX01. The sequence continues at coordinate 9,238 of JASJAX010000024.1, read as the reverse complement.
GTGGAGTGAGGCGCCCTGTAGGGGAGGGCGCCTCTCTCGCGTTCCGGCTGCCGACGATCGGTCAACGCCGCCCAGGAGCGCAGCGAGGACAGCGTGGCAACGCGGCCGAATCGCTCGTTGTCGGGTCAGATAGCGAGCGCCCGTTGTGCGGCCACGGATGCGACGCCGCGGGCGAGGCCGAGGATCTCGGCTCCTGCCTCCCAGCGCCGTCGCGGGAACTCGCGGAAGAGTCGATCGGCTGCGGCCGGCGGCTCGATCACGACTGTCCGTATCCCGGCTCCCTCCAGCAGCGTGCGCTCCTCGACGAGTCGGCTCCGAGCGAACCTCGCCAACGGGCGACGCACCGGGCGCGACATCGGGGACGAGATGATGACCAGGTCGGGTTGAGTGTCGAGGGCCAGATCGGCGTGCGTCGGCGAGGCGGCGCCTCCGTCGAGGAAGCGATGGCCGTTGATCGTCTTCGGTTGGAAGAGCAGCGGCAGCGCCGACGATGCCTCGATCGCATCGGACAACGGGACGTCCGCATCGCGCCCGAACACGACCACTGCTCCGTCGTCGGACCGTACGGCCGGGATCCACAGGCCGTCCGGCCAGGCCGACGTGCGGTGCAGGTCACCCATCCGGCCGAGCGGATCAGTTGGGAAGATCCCCGGCGGCAGCAGTCCGGACACGGCGACAACAGGACCGTGGGTGCGCAGTGAGCGGACGAGGTGCGGGGCGACCGGCTTCCAGCTGCGGCGTGACGTCCGCATGACCTCCATGTACTCCCGGCGTTCGGCGTCGGACGGCGGACGCGACACGATGGATTCGATCTCGTCGGCACCGAGCCCGAGTCGTGCCATCGCAGCGATCGGCGAACCGGCGCTCGTGCCGATGGCAAGTGAGGCGTCCCGCCCCCGGAAGCCTGCATGGGTTTCGAGCGCGTGTAACACGCCGACGTGGAACATCCACCCACCGGTGCCGCCGCCCCCGAGAACGAGGGCGACCTTCATGTGTGAAACGCGGGGCTGGTCATGGGATGCACAACAACGATCGGCGTCAGATCCTTCCCGACTACGGTCCACACATGCCGGCGAACGAGACCTGGTTCGAGAAGCTGATGCGCGAGGCCGATGAGGCCGGCGAGTTCGATGACCTCCCCGGATCCGGCAAGCCGATTGCCGATCTCGATCGTCCGTACGATCCGGCGTGGTGGGCGAAGAAGTGGATGCAGCGAGAGACCGTCGCCGAGGCTGCTCGCGACGTGGCGACGAAGGTGCGGCGTGAGATCCCGCGGATCCTGGCGGGTGTCAACGAGGACCTGATGCGTCGTCAGCTGGGTGACCTCAATCGTGAGATCGAACACGTCAACGGCCGCCTTCCCGACGTCGATCGCCTTCCGCTGCTCGACGTCGAAGGCATGATCATTGGCCGTGCGTCGCGGCCGGCAGATTCCTAACCGGTTCTCACAACGGGCTCAGATCACGTTCATCGCCGGTCCGCATCGTGTGATCCAGGGTCAGCGAACCGAAAGGAGTCACACAATGAAGATTCGCACCCGGACATCCATTGCGGCGGTTGCCGTCGCCTCCGTGATCGGCGGTGGCGTGGTTGGTGCCGTGCTCACCGGCCCGACCGCCGCCATCGCCCAGGAAGCCGAGGAGGAGTCGACGGTCCGACCAGACCGCGGCTCCACCATCGAGAGTGTGCTCGCCGACTTGGTCGAAGATGGCGTCATCACCCAGGAGCAGGCGGACGCCGTCGCCGAAGCGCTCGAAGATGCTCGCCCGCAGCGCGGATTCCGTGGCTTCCACGGCCTTGGTGCGGTCGCCGAGGAGCTTGCGGCCACGCTCGACCTCACCGTCGAGGACTTGACCGAAGCGCTCCGAGACGGCTCGAACCTGGCCGATCTCGCAGCGCAACAAGGTGTCGACGTGGACGTGGTCATCGGCTTGCTCGTTGAGCAGGCGCAGGAGCGGCTCGATGCCGCCGTCGAGGATGGGCGCCTGACCGCCGACGAGGCAGCGGAGCGACTCGGCGACATCGAGAGCAAGATCACCGAGATGGTCAACGGCGAACTCGAGCCCGGTCGACGCGGCTTCGGGCGCGGTCACCGTGGTCCACACGGCCAGGGTGACGATGCAGCACCGGATGCATCCGACACTGTCTTCAACGCCTAGCTATACCAGCAGCTCACGATCGCGCCGTCCTTCGGGACGGCGCGTTTGCGTGCGATGTCCCTCGATCGAACGCATGGAATGCGGAATCCGATCAACCGAATGTGCGTTTTCATCCGTATCTCATGTAGCGACGTCAGTGTTGCGTCGCTCAACGACCCCCACCACAGGACTTGATCATGAAACGAGGATTGCTCATCGGCCTCGGAGTCGCCGTGCTCGTCGCTGTCATCGGCGGCGGTTGGTTGTACTTCGTTCGCGACGACGCCCCGGAGGAGCTGTCACTCGAAGACGCCATCTCCGACATCGTCGGCACCACCCAAGCGCCGAGTGGCGACTCTGGAACGGTCGCTCCGACGACAACTGGCGCGCCGTCGACAACCACGGCCGATTCGGCGAGCCTCGACGGCGACTGGAATATCGACACCGAGTTCACCGAGGTGGGATATCGGATCGGTGAGGAGCTCTCCGGCATCGGAACCTTCGAGGCAGTCGGGCGCACGTCCGAAGTGGCCGGATCGCTCACCCTCAATGGCAGTGTGATCGAAGCCGTTGCGATCGAGGTCGACATGGGCTCATTGCGGAGTGACAACGGCACTCGTGACGGCGCCCTGCGGACCCGCGGCCTCGAGACCGACACGTTCCCGACTGCGACCTTCGTACTGACGGAACCGCTCGAACTCGGTTCGGTGCCGGCTTCTGGTGCGACGGTGTCCGCGGTCGCAACGGGCGAGCTGACGCTGCACGGAGTGACCCAGCCGGTGCAGATCCCGCTCGACGGGACGCTCGCCGATGGGCGAATCGTCGTGGTCGGCCAGCTCGAGATCGCCCTCGCCGACTACGACATCGAGAAGCCAACCGGGTTCCGAGTGTTGTCGATCGAGGACAACGGCATCTTTGAGGTGCAGCTCACCTTCAGCCGCTGAGACTCGTCCTCCGGCGTGGTGGGGGCCTCAGGAAACGCGCCCGGATCCGGTCTGTCCACGCGAGCGCGTGAGGTATCTCGGCAAAGGGGCTCGAACCGACGGTGCCGATCGTCAAGCCGGCAACGTGATGACCGAGTAGCGCTCCGAGCGCTGGATCGGCGGCTCCGCCTGCGTACCAGATCGCATTGATCCGCCCGATGCGCGGAATACCGTCGTGTGTCGTGGCGTAGGGGTCGTGCCAGTCGTGGGTCACGGCTTCGATCGGTAGATCGGGAAGCGTGGCGCGGAGCAACTCGTCGTGTCCCAGCGGCTTGCGTCCGACGTCGGGATACCAGACCAACGCCCGGTCATCATCGAGGCGTCGGATCACGACCACTCGCTGTGCCGGTCTGTGGGACGATCGTCCAGAAGGCACGATCGTGTCGAGATCGTCGGGAGAACAGCGGACGACGACGCACCGGCCCCGGCGGATCGAGTACCGCTTGTGCAACTCGCCGAGTGGATGCGGGCCCGAAGCTGCGCCGGTGGCGACGACGACGGCGTCGGCCGAGATCTTTCGTTCGCTGGTGAGGATCTGGAAGCCCCGCGTGTGGCGGGAGATGCTGCGCAACGGTTCGTCGACGGCCAACGCACCGCCGGACGACTCGACGGCGCGTACCAGCGAACGTATGAGCCTGCCCGGGTGCACCGTCCCGAGCGTTCGCGGGTCCGTCGGGCCCTGGATCAACACCGACCCTGGGATGGTGAGATCCGCGTCGAGCTCGTGGCCGGACACATAGTCGGCAAACCACTGCTGGGCGCCGTCCAGCGCCGTCGCGAGGCGAGGGAAGCCCGACGCCCGGGGATCGACCTCACCGGGACTGCTCAGCGAGCGGCTCCATCCGACAACTCCGCTCCCTGTCGTCGAAGAGCCGCCGCCGGGCTGACCCGCTTCGATGAGCACGGCCCGAGCACCATTGGCCACGAGATGCTCCATCGCCGTGAGGCCGATGACGCCGGCACCGATGACCGCAACGTCGACTTCGGTGGGTACGTCGCCCGTCACCAGCCCTACCCGCTCGGGGTCTCGCCACAGGGAGACTTCAACACGGGCGGCCATGCGTCCCTCCGAGAACCATGTGGCGCAGGCTAATCGGGCGCCGGTCACCCGATTCTCGACAGCGGCGCAGCGCGAGCCATCGAGGTGGTGGGCCTCGAAGCTACCCTCCCGCCCATGTCGAAGCGAGATCGGAAGATCGACGCGATCCACGCTGCGGCCGCCCGCCGCTTTGCCGAGCGTGGATACCGCGGAACTCGGATGGCGGATATCGCCGCCGACCTCGACATGCAGGCCGGGTCGCTCTACTACTACTTCGCTTCGAAGGAGGAGCTCCTCGTCGCGATCATCGAAAGCCGGATCGGTCGAGCCGTCGAGTCACTTCGAGCGGTGCTCGATGGGGGAGGCTCGTTCGCCGATCAGATCGAGGCAGCGATTCTCGGACACTTGCGAGCCTTCCAGGATGACGCCGACATCTACTCGATCTTCAACTTCGAACGGCTCTCGGACATCAACCCCGAGCTGGCCGAACAGGTCGATCAGCCCGGCCGGGCGTACGAGGCCCTCTGGGGTCGGCTGCTGGACGAGGGCATCGCGTCCGGAGAGCTGCGGCCCGATGTGGACACGAGAGTCACCGTGAAAGCCATCGTCGGTCTCTGCAACTCGGTGCTCCTCTGGTACCGAGCCGACGGCAAGCGCACCGTCGATGAGATTGCCGACGAGTTCAGCGGCATCGTGTTGCGCGGCATCGCACGCGCCTAGGGCTCGGCTGCGCCCCGCTTTCCAGATGCCAGATCGCTCGGCTGCGCCTCGCTTTCCAGATACCAGATGGTTGCCGTTCCGTGAGCTGAGGCGGTAGCTCTTGTCTGGCATCGGCATCGGCATCGGCATCGGCATCGGCATCGGCATCTGGCGACTGGCGACTGGCGACTGGCGACTGGCGACTGGCGGCTGCATCAGCCCCTTGCGGCAATTCGAATCACCGTTAGAATTTCGAATCACGGTTCGAAACCCGGAGGTCTCCATGGTCCGCAACGATGCGCTCAACGTCGCCCTCGATGCCGGCGAAAACCCGTATCTGATGGGCGGGTACGCACCCGTCGACACGGAGATCGTTGCGGAGGATCTGCAGGTGATCGGAGAGATCCCGAGCGACCTCAACGGGCTCTATGTGCGCAACGGACCGAATCCGAAGTACAAAACTGAAGGCCGGTATCACTGGTTCGACGGGGACGGGATGCTGCATGCCATTCACCTGCGTGACGGCACGGCGACCTACCGGAACCGGTGGATCCGAACGGACGGACTCGGTGCCGACGAGGCGGCGAATCAGGCATTGTGGCGAGGTGTTGCCGAGCAACGCACCCACAACCCCGATGACGGATCCCGGTTGCGCCTGAAGGACACCGCCAACACCGACGTGCTCTTCCACAACGGCAATCTCATTGCGATGTGGTACCTCGCCGGCGAGCCGTATCGGGTTGATCCGATGACGCTCGAGACGCTGGGGAAAGAGGACTGGCAGGGGACCCGCCAGTCGTGCGTCTCGGCGCACGCCAAGGTCGATCAACACACGGGTGAGTTTCTGTTCTTCGACTACGGACCCGTGCCGCCGTACATGTCCTACGGCGTGGTCTCGCCGGACGGTGTCGTGAGGCACTTCACACCTGTCGAACTGCCGGGTGCTCGGATGCCGCACGACATGGCCATCACCGAGCGGTACTCGATCCTCATGGACCTTCCGCTCGTGGTCGATCCGGAATCGGCGAAAGAGGGCCGGCACGCGCTGCTGTTCATGCGCGATACGCCGGCACGCTTCGGTGTGATCCCGAGGTACGGTGCGGGAACCGAGATTCGCTGGTTCGACGCAGAGCCGTGCTACATCTATCACACGGTCAACGCCTACGAGGACGGCGACGAGATCGTCATGGACGTCTGCCGCTTCCGGCCGCCGGGGCCCGCACCGGTTCCCCTCACCGGGCCACTCGCCAGCATCCTCAACTACCTGCGGCTCGATGCGTTCCTGTATCGCTACCGGTTCAATCTCGTCACCGGCGAGACCACCGAGACACCGCTCGACGAGCGGAACACCGAGTTCCCGATGATCGATGCGGCGTTGATCGGCCGGCAGAACCGCTACACCTACAACGTGTCGATCAACAACGACTTCACGATGTACTTCGACGGCATCGTCAAGTACGACATGGAGCGTGGCACCGACGAGCGCTACGAATTCGGGCCCGGCCGGTACGGCTCGGAAGCGCCGTTCGCCCGCCGGCCCGGAGCACGAGCCGAGGACGACGGCTACCTGATGAGCTTCGTCTACGACGCCGCCGAGGACCGGTCCGAACTCGTGATCCTGGATGCTGCGACACCGTCGGACGGCCCAGTCGGGCGGGTGCTCCTGCCGCAACGAGTCCCAAACGGGTTCCACGCGTGCTGGGTGCCGGAGGACCAGCTCGACGCTGCCAGGATTCGAGCGTAAGTTCGATTCATGCGCGACATCTACGTACTCGGTGGGTATCAGACGGACTTCGCCGTCAACTGGGCGAAGCAGGATCAGGGCGTCTTCGACATCCTTGCGGCCTCGGTGAACGGTGCCCTCGACGCAACCGACATCGAGCCTGCGGATATCGACGTAGCGCACGTTGGAAACTTCGCCGGTGAGCTGTTCACCGGCCAGGGTCACCTCGGTGGTCTCTTCGGGTCACTGAACGCCGCATTCGATGGCGTCCCGTCGGTCCGCCACGAAGCGGCTTGTGCGTCGGGCTCGATGGCGGTGTTGGGCGCTGCCGCGGAGATCGAAGCCGGTCGCTACGACGTCGCCGCAGTCGTCGGTATCGAGCAGATGCGCAACGTCTCGACCCCGGATGCCGCGGAGTACCTCGGCTCCGCGCTCTGGGTCGGGGTCGAAGCCGTCGGCGAGGCATTTCCGTGGCCGTCGCAGTTCTCCGACATCGCCGATGAGTACGACCGCCGCTACGGACTCGAATACGAGCATCTCATGACGATTGCCGAGAAGGCATTCGACAACGCCAAGCGGAATCCGCATGCCCAGAGCCGATCCTGGCAGTTCGAGGACGACGCGTTCACCGCCGACGACGATCTCAATCCACCGGTTGCCGGACGCATTCGCAAGCAGGATTGCGCTCGCATCACGGACGGCGCAGCAACCGTGATCCTCGCCTCCGCTGAAGCGGCCCGTGCCTACGCGAGCCGGCGTGGCATGTCGCTCGACGAGATCCCCCGAATCAGTGGATGGGGCCACCGCACAACGGCGATGAAGCTCGACGAGAAGCTGGTGGGCAGCCGGGACGAACGATACGTCTTCCCGCACATCCGGGGCACGATCACCGATGCCTGGCGCCGGGCCGAGATTGCGGGTCCCGAGGACCTCGATGCGATCGAGACGCACGATTGCTTCACGATCACCGAGTACATGGCGATGGACCACTTCGGCATCACCGAGCCGGGTGAGGCGTGGAAGGCGCTCGAGGATCGGATCACCCACGTCGATGGTTCGCTCCCGGTCAATCCTTCGGGTGGCCTCATCGGCGCCGGCCATCCGGTAGGGGCAACCGGAGCGCGGATGGTGCTGGACGCGCACCGCCAGGTCACCGGTGCCGCAGGGGACTATCAGGTCGAGGGTGCCCGCCGCGTGCAGACGCTCAACATCGGCGGGAGTGCCACGACGATTGCCTCCTTCGTCCTGGAGCGCTGAGGCACGTATGACCCCGGTCATCGTCGACGCCGTTCGCACTCCGCGTGGAAAGGCCAAACCCGGAGGTGGTCTGTCCGGCGTTTCGGCGCTCGAGATGGTCACCCAACTGCTCCAGGCGCTCGAGCAACGGACCGGCATCGACTCATCCGAGGTCGACGACGTCATCATCGGCTGTGCGACGCAGACGGGGGAGCAGGGAGGGAATCTCGGAAAGACTGCGGCCCTGATGGCCGGCTGGGACGCCGGCGTTCCCGGAGTGACCATCAACCGGTTCTGCACGTCGGGTCTCGATGCCATTGGAATGGCAACCGCCAAAGTGGCAGCCGGCATGGCGGACGTGGTCGTCGCCGGGGGAGTCGAGTCGGTGTCGCGAGTCCCGATGTATGCCGATGAGGGCCCGCTCTATGCCGATCCGTCGGTGGCTGCTGCGACCGGCGGCGGGGTCTTCATGGGCGTTGCTGCAGATCTCGTCGCAACGCTCGAAGGGTTCGATCGTGCCGAGCTCGATGCGTACGGAGTCCAGTCTCATCACCGCGCAGCTCGAGCGTGGACCGAAGGCCGGTTCGACCCCTCGCTCGTTGCGGTGGTCGATGCATCAGGGGACGTACCGTTGACCACGGACGAACACGTCCGTCCCGGTTCGACAGTCGAGGAGGCGTCCCAACTCGACGGTGCGTTCGCAGAGATCGGTGCATCCGGCCAGGACGCGATGCTCCTCGCTCGCTATCCGCAGCTCGACGAGATCCGCCACGTCCACCACCGTGGCAATTCGCCGTCACTTGCCGACGGGGCGGGCGCCGTGCTGGTGATGAGCGATGAGAAGGCGGAGGATCTGGGGTTGTCGGCCCGTGCGAGCGTCCGGGCGACGGCAACGACGAGCGTCGATCCGTATCTCATGCTGACCGCAGGTCAGGACGCCGTCGTCGAAGCGGTCGGTCGCGCCGGTCTCGAGCTCGAAGATGTCGAGCTCGTCGAGTTCGCCGAAGCGTTCGCTGCGCTGTGTCTGAAGTTCCAACGTGACTTGAGAATCGGCCCAGACCGCTTCAACGTCAACGGCGGCACGATCGCGATGGGACATGCGTTCGGAGCAAGCGGCGCCATCCTCACGGCGACGCTGCTCGACGAGATGGAGTACCGCAACGCTCGTGTCGGCGCCGTTGGGATCAGCGGTGCTGCGGGTCTCGGCTCAGCAGCAGTACTCGAGCGGTGACCGCAGGGCAGGCGAAGAGCCGGCTCAGCTCGGCACTGCCCAGTCGATCTGAGATTCGGGTATCCCTTGGTCCCGAGCGTGCGTCTGGGCAGCACGCAGGCCGGCGGCGTCACCGCGGACGTAGGTGAACACACGGCCCGAGAACACGACGTAGCTGCGATCCCCGTTGTTGAAGTCCACGTACCAGGG
>JASJAX010000152.1 GCA_030066755.1 Acidimicrobiia bacterium | reverse complement strand
TCTCCAGACGGCACGCGGGTCGTCCTCGGTGGCAGTGGCGGTCTCGATGCCCGACGGCTCAGTGTGTACGAGATCGAGACTGGCGAGTTGGCTGCGGTGCTCGCCGGGCATGCCGGTTCGACGTCTGCTGTGCGCTTCTCCGCCGACGGCGAGCGGATCATCACCGCCGGGACGGATGGTGCGGTTCGGATCTGGGATGCTCAGGTGGGCGTACTTCTCGACGAGCTGCGAGGCGGCGGTGGAAAGACCGACGTGGGCGTCAACGACGTCGCGGATCGTGTAGCGATCTTCTCGTTCAGCGACAGGGTGGCGGTTGCGTCACTCAATACTGTGGACGCGGCTGACTTTGGATCACTGCGCGTCTGCAATGGTTCGGCCGTGTTCGTCCCAACACTGGGAGTCGAGGTACGTGGGGATGAGGTCTACGTCATTGCGCTCTGCGCAGACGACTTCCGTGCCTACGGCCACGTGTTCAACACGGCGACCCTGATAGAGGTGGACCGGTCGCCGTGGCTGGCCGGTCAGAAAACCGATCTTGCGCATGACGGTTCTGCCTTCGCCGGCCAGAAGCTGTGGGGCGAGGATGCTCTCGACGTTGATGAGGTTGGCACCGTCGTTGTCGTCGATCGTGCAACTGGCGAGGAAGTGTCAATGGAGGGACTCTGCGTGTGGGACGCAGCGACGCTCACCGGTCCGGGCTGCAAGACGGCGCCGGATCAGCCATATGCCGCATTTGCGTGGGACATCGACTTCTCGCCGGACGGGGAGCGGCTGGCAATGGCCAACTTCGTTGCTGCCGACGGCTACGGCCACCTTTGGAACGCAAGGACCGGCGAGTCACTCGGCTCGTGGGTCTTCAACGCCGTCGAGTTCTCGCCCGATTCGGATCGGCTCGTCTCGATCTCTGAATTCGGACGAACGATCGAGGTACGTGATGCTGAGGATGCGGCGGTCCTCGCAACACGACCGCTCGAGGGGATCGACGTTGCGCTGGCCAGCCCGCGGTATCTGCTCGGCGGTTCGGTAGTCGTGGCGGCGCCCTTCGGGAGTGCCGGTGGGGATCTCGTGTTCTTCGATGCGGACACACTCGACGAAACTGAGCGCATTGCGAATCCGCACGAGAGTGGGGTGCGTCATATCGCAACAAACCCCGACGGAACCCGGTTCGCCACAGCCGGTGGAGACGGGTTCGTCAAGGTGTGGGATGCAGCCACGCATGAGCTCATCGACACAATCCGCGTCGCAAGAGACGACCGGGTACAGGCTGTCGGGTTCGCCAACGATGGCCGGCATCTGATCGCCGCCACGGCGAGCGGCACCGTGGTGATGTACACGCTCGATCCCGGCGAGCTGCTCGATATCGCCCGGAGCCGATTGCTCCGAGGGTTCACGGATCTCGAGTGCTCCCTGTACTTCGACGACGGGGAATGCCCCACGCTGGCGGAGCTGCGAGGCTCGTGACCTGTTGACAACCCGTTGACAGGCTCCGGGCAGCCTGCGTTGCATGACGAATCCCACCACGCACCAGGCAAACACGGCCGCGTATGTTCAGAGCATGGAAATCAGGGTTCTCGGTCCGATCGAGGCCCTCGAGAACGGCACACGTCTGGGTTTGGGAGGGCCCAAGCAGCGCACCGTGCTGGCGCTGCTGGTTGCCAACGCGGGGCGACCCGTGTCGATGGGCACGCTCATCGAAGGCGGTTACGGCGAAGATGCACCAGACCGTGTGCACCGCTCCGTCCACACGTTCATCTCCAACCTGCGGAGCGAACTCGGCGAGGTCATCGAACGCCAGGGTGACGGTTACATCCTGACGATCGATCGGCAGCAGATCGATGCGCTGCGCTTCGAAGACCTCGTCGCCGAGGCTCGGAGGGAGATCGCTCCTGCAGATGCAGCGAGTCTTCTGCGTGAGGGTTTGGAGATGTGGCGCGGATACCCATATGCCGATGTCGAAGCACACACCCTTCTCGGGCCTGAGATCACTCGGCTCAACGAGCTGCGTGTCGCCGCGATCGAGGCGCGTGTCGACGCCGACCTCGAGTCGGGACGTGACGCCGAACTCATCGCCGAGCTCGAATCTCTCACGGTTGAGCACCCCGTCCACGAGCGCTTTCGCGCCCAGCAGATGCTGGCCTTCTACCGGGCCGGACGGCAGGGCGACGCGCTGCGTGCGTACGAGCGCACGCGGGCGTACCTCGTTGACGAGATGGGCTTGGATCCGTCGCCGGAACTGCGTGACCTCGAGCGTCGCATCCTCGAGCAAGATCCGGAATTGGTCCTCGACCTGAGGCCACGGGTGAGGGCGAAGACGGTCATGGTGGCCGACGTCGCCGATCCGGCAGCGCTGGCCGATCTCCCGGCAGGCGAACGCCATCTGGTCGTGTCAGAACAGAGTGCGGCAATCGATCACGGTGTGGCGATCCATGGGGGCGAGGTGTTCGCCGAGCGGGGTTCCGCCGTCTATGCCTCCTTCGACAACGCGGTCGGCGCCGCCGAGGCCGCAGCTGCGATCCAGCAGGAGACTGTCGGCCAGCGACTTCGGCTTCGGTTGGCCTTGGCGTCCGGTGACGTTGAGGTCGCGACGGGCGACGACATCGCCGGCCCTCCGGTGACTCGAGCGGCGGCGCTTGTCGCGGCTGCGCACGGCGGCCAGATCCTCCTTTCCGCCGATGCCCACGACACGCTGACTGCCTCCGGGGCCGCTGGTCTCGTGGTCCGTAGCCTCGGTTCACACGACATCGAGGGATTGGCCGACGGCGAGCTCGTCTACCAACTGTCGGTCGACGGTGCCGACGACTTCCCGCCTCTGCGGGTCGGTCAGTTCCCGCCGCCCCTGCCCTTCGCGCAGCGAGGCATACCCGGCTACGAGCTACGAGAAGTGCTTGGAGAGGGTGCGCATGGCGTCGTGCATCGCGCGTATCAGCCGTCGATCGGCCGTGAGGTTGCAGTGAAGATCATCCGTCCCAGGCTCGCGAACGATGCGACGTTCATCCGCCGGTTTGAGGTCGATGCCCAACTCATTGCACGCCTGTCGCATCCGCACATCGCTCCCCTCCACGACTACTGGCGCCAGCCGGACGGCGCGTTCCTGGTGACGCGGCTCATGGCCGGAGGAACGCTGGCCGGCCGACTGCGCAATGGACCATTGTCTCTCAAGGCAGCCAGCGAGGTCGTCCTGGCGATTGGTTCGGCGCTCGACCATGCACATCGCCACGGTGTCATCCATGGAGATGTGAAGGCCTCCAACGTGCTCTTCGACGACGACGGCAATGCCTACCTCGGCGATTTCGGCATCGTCGGCGTGGCTGGTCCCGAGTCGGCCTCGATCACGCGCGACGTGACTGCGCTGGCACGCCTCGCCGATCGCTGCCTTGCGGACAAGAGACCCGTCGACCAGTTGCTGTCCGAAGCCACGACACCGGGTGCATTCGGCGGTGTTGGTCCGTTCCTCGATCAGTGGGTCGCTGCAGTTGGCAGCGATCAGCCATCCCCGCTCACCGAAGCACGCAATCCGTACAAGGGGTTGAGGGCGTTTACCGAGTTGGACGCGCATGACTTCTTCGGGCGTGAGGCTGAGATCGAGCGGCTCGTCGCCGCCGTGGCCGAACAGCGCCTCGTTGCGGTGGTCGGACCATCGGGCATCGGGAAGTCCTCGGTCGTGAGAGCTGGGCTCATCCCTGCGTTGCGCAGCGGTGAGATCGATGGGTCCGAGCGTTGGCTCGTCACCGACATGCTGCCGGGGCCATACCCTTTCGAGGAACTGGCATCGGCTCTGCTCCGGGTCGCAACGGAGTCGTCAATCGAGCTCGAGGATGAACTCCGACGCGACGAACGCGGACTGGTTCGTGCGGTCAGGCGATACTTGCCGGAAGGCGTCACCGTCGTGCTGTTGATCGACCAGTTCGAGGAGCTCTTCACCCTCGTCGATGACGAGAGTGAACAGGCGGCATTCCTGGAGTTGCTGACGGCAACCGTCGGCGACGTCCGCTCCAATGTTCGGATTGTCGTGACGATTCGGGCGGACTTCTTCGATCGCCCGCTGCGGTTTGGGGCGTTCGGCGAACTCATCCGAGGCGCCACGGAGCCGATCGCAGCGCCGACCGTCGAAGCGCTGGCGGAGATGGTCACCGGCCCTGTTGACGGAGTCGGGGTGGCGTGTGGCGCCGGTCTCATTGACCGGATCACCGCCGACGTAAAGGACCAGCCCGGAGCACTCCCGCTGCTCGAGTTCTCGCTGACGGAGCTGTTCGAGCATCGCGCCTCAGATTTGCTCTCCCTCGATGACTACGAGGCATCGGGCGGGGTACTCGGTGCGCTCGGGAGGCGTGCAGAGTCGATCTACACATCGCTCGATTCGGCCGAGCAGGACGCCGCCCGCCAGGTCTTCCTCCGGCTCGTCAGTGTGTCGGAGTCCGGCCGTGACACACGCCGCCGCGTTCGACGTGGCGAGCTCGAGCGCCTCGGCATCGACCGCATCGTTCTCGGTCAAGTGTTGGAGGCGTTCGGGCAGCACCGATTGCTGACGTTCGATCGTGACTCGGCTACGCGCGGTCCGACCGTCGAAGTTGCCCATGAGGCGATCCTCTCCGAATGGCCGCGGCTCGCTTCATGGGTTCAGGACCAGCGTGAGGACCTCCTTTTGCACTCCCGGTTGGCCATTGCTGTGCGGGATTGGGAGGAAGCTGATCGGGCGCAGTCCTATTTGCTCTCTGGCGGGCGTCTCCATCAGCACGAGGCGTGGACGGCTGATAGCGAACTTGCCTTGACAGGTGACGAACTGGAGTTCCTGGATGCATCGAAGGGCCGTGACCTCGCCTTGCGCGACCAGAGGCGCACACGTCGAAGGCGCGTGCTGGGAGGCTACGCAGCAGCCGCAGTCGTGGCCGCCGTATTGGCGGTCGCCGCATGGGCTGCTCGGAACGAGGCTGCGGGCAAGGCTGACGAAGCTCTCCAATCCGAAGCATCCGCTCGCCTGAGCGAAGCGTCGTTGCTTGCACGGGTTGAACCGGAGCTCGCCACGTTGCTGACGCTGGCCGCGTCGGGGCAACGCCCCGTCGCTGATGAGGAGCTGGCGGAGGTGCTACACGTGACGTTGCAGAATTGGGCGCTGCTGCGCCGCGAGCCCGCTCAGCGTTTTGGGATCCCGATCACGGTTGGCATGGACCGAACCGGGCGCTACATCGCAGGGATCAATGACACCGGCGAGGTCAAACTGTGGGATGACCGCATTCAGTTGTCTCCCGAGTTGGTCGCTTCGTGGCCGTACCCCGGAGCGGCGGATCTCGCTTCGACGGATCTGCCGGTTGTGTTCCCCGATCCCGAAGGTCGACGGGTCGCCGCCTATGGAGACGACGGTGTCCTGCGAGTGTGGGAGGTTGGACGTTCGGGGAGCATCCACGAGATCCAACTCGATGCGGGGCCTCAGGGCGTTCCGTTGTTTGGTCAGTTCAATGAGCGGTGGATCGCATTCGAGCCCGGCGGCGATCACGTGGCGGTGGTCACCTGGTTACCGGACAACTTCCGTCTCGCGGAGGTTCGCATCATCGATCTGGCCAGTGAGTCGGTGGTAACGCTCGGGACGGTGTTCGAGCCGTACTGGATCGATTGGACGCCCGACGGTTCCTTGGCTGTCGCAATTCGTTTCATTGAGGCGGGGGTGTACCGAGTAGACCCGTTCGGCATCGCAGAGGCCTTCGGCGAGGACGGCTTCCCCACCGATCCTGAAACGAGCCTCGTCCTCCCAAGCTCCAACCACGTTCACGAAGGCGCATTGAGCGCAGACGGCACGCGAGTTGCGTACACGGCCCTCCAGGGCTTCGTATTGGCGGATGCCGATGGGCGCCTCCGCTTGGGACCGATCGAAGTGGATGGGCCGGCGATATCGGTCGAGTTCAGTCCCGACTCGTCGAAGGTGGCGGTTGGCAGCGAGGGCGGCACGGTCTACGTATGGGACGTTGAGCGGGGTGAACTCATCGCTGAGCTCGGTGGGGGTCATGACGTTGCGGTGCCATTGATTGCATGGAGCGACGATGGCTCGTCGTTGAGATCGATCGACGGCCGTGGCGCATCTGCGGTGTGGGACGTCGGGGGCAAGCCGGGGGGTGAGCTGT
>JASJAX010000151.1 GCA_030066755.1 Acidimicrobiia bacterium | reverse complement strand
CAGGGTGACCACTCGGTCGGCTGCTTTGGCGCACGCCACCTCTCGCTGGTGGCGCAGCCGGAAACGATCGGCGTTCGGGCGGCGCTCGGGTGAACCGGAGAGCCACGTCTCCTCCCAGAACCCCCGCACCTCGTACACCACCGGGATCTCGAATCGGTCGCGCAACGCCAACGCCAGCAGGGCATTCTCGAAGTCGGAGTGGGCGTGAATCACTGCCGGTCGCACCTGCTCCACGATCGGGAGCAGCGCTTCGACGTTGGCGGTCAACCGGTCGTCCCACCTCGGTGGCACCTCGGGTCCACCGATGCGGTGGTACGGGATTCCGTCGACGTGCTCAACATCACCCTCCGGCACGCCATCGACGTAGTACGGGAAGCCGATCCGAGTCACCACTTCCGGGTTGAGGCCCATCGTGCGTTGCGCACCGACGATCGACTGGGTTCGGATCGTGTAGCCGGCAACCGTATGGGGCAGCGACTTCCCGACGATGTGGAGGACCGTCCCGGACTTGGATTCGATGCCCCACAGGTCGCCAGGCGAAGTCCACTCGCCGGAAAGGACCCGCCGCTCACCTTCGACGACCGTGGCAGCCGCTGCCACTCGCACGTGCTCGGGATTCCGGTCGGCAGTCGATTGCAGCAGCCAAGCTGCGTCGCTCACATGGCCGGCGCGAACCAACCCCAGGCCGAACTGCGTGAAGAACGAATCACCGAAAGTCCGGCGGAATCTCCTCCCCATCCTCCCCTTGGATGCGTACGATTCGGCCTGGAGTACCGACTCGACGACGGCCGATTTTCCGTCGTGTTCGAGGGTGGATCTGCCGAAGAGACTGCGCAGGCCCCGGCGGACGATGTTGAGAATCGACCAAGGGTCCCGTCGGAACTCCCCGATGAGGAGCCGCACAGCCAGGCGGAGCACTCGAAGGACACGCAGAAACGAAGGCATGAGACGGTCGACATGGTAGGAACTCGACGTCGGAGCGCAGCGATCATCAGCGCTCTCATCGCCATGGCCATCGTCGTGCCTGCGATCCCAGCCGGGGCCGACGATCCCCCGCCCCAGGCAACAATCGTCTTCGACGGCGGTGGCTTCGGGCACGGCGTCGGAATGAGCCAATTCGGAGCACGCGCCCAGGCGCTCGCCGGTTGGACCGCCGAGGACATCACTGGCTTCTACTATCCCGGCACCGAAGTCGTCGACAGCAGCGAGCTCCCCATCCCGGAAGAGGAGTTCAACCAACCGATCTGGGTAGGTCTCGATCAGCACGAGACGACCGCGACCCTTTCGTGGCCTGGGGTGACGGGCACGATCTGCATCGATCCCGATCCCTCCAACGAGACGAACCCCTGCTGGCGCACCGTGGACGTCCGAATCGACGAGCAGATCCGCTTCGACTGGGATGCCGACAACGACCAGTGCGCCATCACCCGGATCAAGGCGAACGGCAAGGAAGTGCTCCTACCGAAGATCGCCCCCGAGTGCCGTGTCTCCGCAACCGCCGAAGTTGGTGGAGCGATGTGGTTCGGCGTCTACGGCTATGCCGTCGACAGCATCGAGTTGCGACGGGTGCCGGCGGCAGAGTCGTTCCACATCGTTGCGGTGATCGACCTCGAGACGTACGTCGCGGGACTCGACGAAATGCCGTCGCCCTGGCCGGAAGAGGCGCAGCAGGCCCAGATCCTCGCGGCGCGAAGCTATGCACTGAACCGCTACCTCGCATATGAGAATCCAGATCTGCGGGTGCCGGGCGACCCGGGTCTCCGTGAGGACGAGGACCTGCAGCGCAAGAGCCAATGCTGGTGCCACGTCTACGACACGGACGCCTCCCAGGTCTATGAAGGCGTCGAGGTGACGACGCCGGAACGCGTCGCTGCGGCTGCGGCCACTGCCGGAGAAGTGATCGCCTACTTCGGGGCCGACGCTGCCAGCTACACGCGGTCGAACGTGATCGAAGCGCTCTACTCCTCCTCGAATGCGGGGCGGACCATGTCCAACGTGGATGCGTTCGGCTCGCTCAAGCAGTACCCGTATCTCATACCGATCGACGATCCCTGGTCGATCGATCCGAGCGCTGAGAATCCAAACGCAACCTGGTCGCTGGAGCGAACACCGGACTTCATCGCCGATCGACTCGGTTGGGATGAGGTTCGCGGTGTCTGGCTCATCGGCACCGATCCGTCGGTGGTCAGATTCGAAGGTATCGACGACGGAGAGATCGTGAGCACTGAGCTGAAGGGCGACGCGCTGCGGGGCAAGGCCAACCTGCTCTCGGCGCAGGTCAGCGCGATCCGGATCGGAGGGGTGCCCACCTGCAACGGCTACATCGCCACGATGTGGGGCACCCCCGGCGGCGACACCCTGATCGGCAGCGCCGCTCATGACGTGATCGTGGGCAAGGGTGGCGACGACGTCATCAAAGGCCGTGGCGGTCATGACGTGCTCTGCGGCAACGCCGGCAACGACATCATCGAAGGGAACAACGGCGTCGACCGGATCTACGGCGGCAACAACGCCGATGTGATCTCCGGCGGTGGAGGAAGCGACATCATCCTCGCCGGCGGTGGCGCCGACGAGGTCGACGGAGGCAACGCCGCCGACGAGATCCAAGGCGACGCCGGCGACGACACGCTCAACGGCGGGCCAGGCACCGACGTGATCCGCGGCGGCAAAGGGATGGACGTGATCGATGGGCAAGCCGGTGCCGACGAGCTCCACGGCAATGCCGGCGACGACCAGCTCCTCGGCGGCTACCACACCGACACCCTGCTCGGCGGGCCGGGCGCCGACGCCCTCGACGGGGGCGCCGGCACCGACGACGACTGCCGTGGCGGTGGCGGAGTCGATACGGCCACGGAGGAATGCGAGATCGTGACATCGGTTCCGTAGTCCGATTCGCCGACGATCCGTCTGACACAGGCTCCTACACTTCTCGTGCTCGCTCGGGAGGTCCACGCCATCACCGCACACGTTGACGCCGCAGTCGATCGATTCAGCACGAAGCCGTGGACGGCCGGCGTCATCGGCCTGGGCTACGTCGGTCTGCCTCTGGTGGTCGCTGCCATGGAGGCCGGCGTGGCTGCCGTGGGCTTCGACATCGACCACGACCGCGTGGCCGGACTTGCCTCCGGAACCTCACACGTGGACGACGTGAGCGATGAGGAGCTTCGTGCTGCGCTCGACGCCGGGCTCGTCGTCACCTCCGACGAATCGGCACTCTCCGAGGTCGACGCCATCTTCGTGTGCGTGCCCAGCCCGCTCGGAGTCAACCGGCAACCCGACATGTCGTACATCGAAGCGGCGGCGGCCACGATCAGTAGGGTGGCCCATCCCGGCGTTCTCGTCTCGCTGGAGTCGACCACCTATCCGGGCACCACGGACGACATCGTCGTACCTGCGGTCGAGCAGGTGGGCCTCAAGGTCGATCAGGACGCATTCGTCGCCTTCTCCCCCGAACGAGTCAATCCGGGCGGCGGCATCCCGTCGGCCCGAATACCGAAGGTCGTGGGCGGCGTGTCGGAGATCTCCGGCCGAGTAGCGGCCGCTGCGTACGGCCGGCTGTTTGCGTCGGTGCATCCCGTGACGCACGCCCGCACGGCCGAGATGACGAAGCTGCTCGAGAACACGTATCGCGCCGTGAACATCGCCCTCGTCAACGAGATGGCCCAGCTGGCCCACCAGCTCGACATCGACATCTGGGAGGTCATCGAGGCGGCCGACACGAAACCCTTCGGCTTCCAGGCTTTCTACCCGGGCCCCGGCGTCGGCGGCCACTGCATCCCGCTCGATCCGCAGTTCTTGGCGTGGCGCGCCCGGCAGGCGAAGTTCGCCACCCGCTTCATCGACACCGCCGAGCAGATCAACACCGCCATGCCGAGGTACACGGCCGACCGCGTAGCTGATCTCCTCAACGACCACGGACTCCCGCTGTACGGCACCGCGATCCTCGGTGTGGGCATCGCCTACAAGCCGAACGTGGCGGACGATCGCGAGTCGGCATCCATCGAGGTGCTGAAGCTGCTCCAGCGTCGGGGCGCCGAGATCTCTGTCGTCGACCCGGTGGTGGGGACGGATCGGATCGAGCACTGGGGATTCACGGCCGTGAGCGAAGACTCCATTGGATCTCCGGCGTTGGCGATCGTGCTCACCGACCACGATGCGATCGATCTGTCGAGGGTGGCCGACAGCGCCGCCGTCGTATTCGACACCCGGGGGGCATACCGCAGACGGGGCCTCAGCCACACCAACGTCGTGACGCTCTGACCCATGAGCAGTCCGGCGATCCTCGTGGTGTCGACCGTCCACCGAGCCGACGACACTCGGATCCGCGAGAAGCTGATCCGCTCCCTCGAACCGATTGCGTCCGTCACGTACGCCAGCCGCCCGCCGGCCCCGAGTGACCCGGGCGGGATCGACCAGTGGATCGAGCTCCGGGGTGGCCGTGCCCGGCGCAACGTCGCGGCCGCCCGGTTGTTGTTCTCTCGCGACCACGACCTTGCCGTGGTGCACGATCCCGAGCTTCTGCCGGCGGCGATCCTGGCGTCGCTTGCCGGCAGACGGCCGGTCATCGTCGACGTACACGAGAACGTGCCTGCGCAGCTCCGCACCAAGGAATGGGTGCCCCGCATGTTGCGCGGCCCGCTCGCTTGGATCGCCGCCGTGCTGCTCCGGCTCGCCGAACGGACCTGCTCGATCACCTTGGCCGAGCCCGGGTACCGGCGTCTCTTCAGCCGCGACCATCCCGTCTTCGCCAACTACCCCGACGCGCTCCCAGAGCCGGCGCCGTCGGATGGATCGATCGTCTACGTCGGCGACGTGACCAGGGCGCGGGGCGTGACCGACCTGGCGCGCGCCGTCGAACAACTACCGGGATCGCCGGTGTTGCGCGTGATCGGACCGTGCCCCGACGAGCTGCGGCTGGAGCTGGAGCGCCTCTCCATCAAGGTGGAGATGCTCGGGCCGCGACCCCACACCGAAGCGATGGACACCGTGGCCCGGGCCGCCGTCGGCGTGGCTCCCCTGCGCGACGTGCCCAACTACCGATACTCACTGCCGACCAAAGTGATCGAGTACCTCGGGAGTGGCGTGCCGGTGGTGGCCTCCGACCTCCCCGGGACCCGGGAGGCAATCGAGGACCTACCCGGAGTGAAGCTCGTCCCACCCGGCGACATCGTTGCGCTGGCCGAAGCTCTGGGCGAAACACTGGCCGATCCCGCTCACCGCGCTGCCGCCCAGGCCGGCGCCGGCGCCGTACGGTCGCGGTTTCGCTGGCCTGCCGACGACGTGCGGGCCTACTACCGGAACCAGCTGCAGGCCTGACACGTGGCGGCGGACCTCGCCTTCATGAGCGGTCGGGTTCACACCGTCGACCACGACGGCCCGAGTGCCGAGGCCGTCGCCGTGCAGGCGGGCAGGATCGTCGCCGTAGGTCGATCAACCGACGTGCGCCACCACGTCGGCCCGCGAACGGCAATCGTGGATCTCGGCGGACGCTCACTCGTGCCGGGCTTCCAAGACGCCCACGTCCACCCCTGCACCGCAGGCGTGGAGATGGGTCGATGTGACCTGCTCAACCTGCCGGCTGATCCGGCGGCGTATGCCGCCGCGGTGGCCACCTATGCCGACGCCAACCCCGACCTGCCGTGGATCGTGGGCAAAGGCTGGGCGATGGACGCCTTTGTCGGGGGAATCGCTCATCGCAGCATGCTCGACGCCGTAGTTCCGGACCGGCCGGTCTACCTCGTCAATCGCGACGGCCACGGAGCGTGGGCCAACACCCTCGCCTTCGACCTGGCGGATGTGGATGCGGCGACACCCGACCCACCCGACGGCCGGATCGAGCGAGATGCGACCGGCGAGCCGATCGGCACGCTGCAGGAGGGAGCCATGGCGCTGGTCGGTCGCCATACCCCGTCCCCGACCGACAGCGACATCGACGCCGGGATCCTCCGAGCCGAGCAGTACCTGCTGTCCCTCGGCATCACGGCCTGGCAGGACGCCTGGGTGGAGCCCGCCGCGCATGCGGCCTATGTGCGGCTCGGGCGAGCGG
>JASJAX010000150.1 GCA_030066755.1 Acidimicrobiia bacterium | reverse complement strand
GCTCCGCGCCCCAGTAGCTCAGGGGATAGAGCACCGGCCTCCGGAGCCGGGAGCGCAGGTTCGAATCCTGCCTGGGGCACGGCTACCGGCGAAGTCGGTAGCTTGGCAGTTCGCTTCGACGAACTGCATTCCTGCCGACCCAGGCCGTTCCTCCAGGACGGCACGTCTCTGACCACCGATTACTGACGACCGACGACTCTCACCTCATGACCCTGCTCTCCCAGCTCTCGGATCGGTTCGGCGACGCTTTCGTGTCGCTCGGACTCGACCGTGCCTTCGGCGAGGTCGGGATATCGCAACGCCCCGAGTTGGCGCAATTCCAATGCAACGGGGCGTTGCCTGCGGCGAAACCAGCCGGCAAGAACCCCCGCGAGCTCGCCGACGAGGTCATTGCGGCGATTGGCGATAGGGCCGCGTTCGCCGATCTCTCGATCGCCGGACCGGGTTTCATCAACATCACGCTGACCGACGACGCCCTCGCCGACTACGTCGACGGCATCGCCCGTGACGATCGGGTCGGCGTGCCCCAGGTCGAGCCGAAGAAGGTCGTCGTCGACTACGGCGGCCCGAACGTCGCCAAGGACCTCCACGTCGGACATCTCAGGCCGGCCGTGATCGGTGAGAGCGCCAAGCGCACCCTGGGGTTCCTGGGCCACGACGTCATCGGTGACGTCCACCTGGGCGACTGGGGAGCCCCGATGGGTCAGCTCATCGTCGAGTTGAGCGAGCGCCAACCCGACCTCCCGTACTTCGACCCGCTTTTCACCGGCCCCTATCCCGAGGAGCCCCCGGTCGGCATCGACGATCTGCAAGAGATGTATCCGATCGCTGCAGGCAAAGCGAAGGACGATCTCGCATACCGGGAGCGGGCGAGCCGCGCCGTGGTCGAACTGCAGGACGGTCGGCCCGGCTACCGGGCCCTGTGGCAGCACTTCCGCGATGTCTCGATCGATGCGATCAAGGCCGTCTACGACCGGCTCGGCGTGCACTTCGAGCTCTGGTACGGCGAGAGCACGATCAATCATCGGCTGTTTCCATTGATCTCGCGGCTGGTCGAAGACGGAGTCGCCGAGCGGAGCGAGGGTGCACTGGTGATCGACGTCGCTCGACCGGGCGACACCAAGGAGATCCCACCACTGATGATGGTGAAGTCCGACGGCGCCACGCTCTACACGACGTGGGACGTGGCGACGATCGAGGATCGTGTCGAAGAGTTCGGCGCCGATGTGATGCTCTACTTCGTCGACGTCCGGCAAGGGCTTCACTTCGAGCAGGTCTATCGAGCTGTTCGCAAAGCCGGCATCGTCGGCCCGGACGTCGTGCTGGAGCACTGCGGCAATGGCACCGTCAACGGTCCGGACGGCAAGCCCTTCAAGACCAAGGAAGGCGGCGTCATGCTGCTGCGGGACCTGATCGACCAGATCGTGGTCCGCGCCGCGCAGCGCCTCGATGAGAACCACCTCGCCGAGGAGTATCCGGCCGATGAGCGGGCCGCGATTGCGGAGAAGGTCGGCCTTGCCGCCTTGAAGTTCGGCGACCTCCACAACCATCGAACGTCCAACTACATCTTCGACATCGAGCGTTTCACCTCGTTCGAGGGCAAGACCGGGCCGTACCTGCTCTATGGCGCCGTGCGGATGAAGTCGATCCTGCGCAACGCACGCGACGCCGGCCTGGCTCCAGGCCCCATCGTGGCGGCGACCAAGGACGCCGAGCGCAACCTCATGCTGCAGCTCATTCGACTGCCGGAGGTCGTCCATCGAGCGGGCGAGCTGCGCGCCCCGAATCATCTCGCCGAGTACGCCTTCGAGCTCACATCGGACTTCAGCCGCTTCTACGAGGCCTGCCATATCCTGCGCGAGGAGGATGCGACCCGGCAGACGAGTTGGCTCGGCCTTGTTGCGCTCACCCTTCGGTCGCTGGAGGTCCTGCTCGACCTGATGGCCATCGAGGTCCCGGAGCGGATGTAGCCGGCGAGGCTGCGGAGTACCGCAGTGGCGGGCCGGGGCGTCGTACCATTGGCTCATGAGCGCACTGCCGTTTCATCTGCTTCCCGATACCGCGGACCTCGACGCCGCTGGACGGTTGTCGATCGGTGGGTGTGACGTGCTCGACCTGGCCACTGAGTACGGCACGCCGCTGTTCGTCTACGACGAGGCGCACCTCCGCTCCCACTGTCGCCAGGCCGTCGAGGCGTTCGGCCCGGGCGTGGCATACGCCACCAAGGCCTTCCTCTGTGGGGCAATGGCCAAGCTGGCGCACGAGGAAGGAATGGACCTCGACGTCGCCACCGGTGGCGAGCTCCATGTCGCTCTCGCCGCGGGCGTGCCTCCAGACCGCCTCGTGATGCACGGCAACAACAAGTCGTCGGCTGAGCTGACGATGGCACTCGAGACGGGTGTCGGCCGCATCGTGGTCGATTCGTTCGACGAGATGGATCGGATCGATCGTCTCGTGACCGGTGGGCTGCCCGCTCCAACGGTGCTGATCCGTGTGAACCCGGGCGTCGAGGCGCACACGCACGAGTATCTGCAAACGGGTGTGGTCGACTCGAAGTTTGGATTCGGGCTGGCATCCGGAGCCGCCCAGGAAGCCGTCGAGCGCGCCATGCACGCCGAGACGATGGAACTGGTCGGGCTGCACGCACACATCGGGAGCCAGGTCTTCGTCGCCGGCTTCTTCGCCCAAGCGGTCCGGGCGCTGGCGCCGTTCGTCAACGCCTTCCGGCTTCCCGAACTCTCGATCGGAGGCGGTCTCGGTGTCGCCTACGTCGAGGGAGAGACGAACCCGTCGATCCGGGAGTGGGCGGAGGTCGTGAAGTTCGCATGTAACGACGCCGGGATCACGGCCAAAGTGACAGCGGAACCGGGCCGCGCCGTCGTCGCCAGGGCGGCGGTCACGCTGTACCGGGTCGGCACGGTCAAGACACTGCCCGGGGTTCGCACCTACGTAGCGGTCGACGGCGGGATGAGCGACAATCCTCGACCGGTCCTGTACGGCAGCGGATACGAGGCATTCTTGCCGCGGGCCACCACTGCGGACCGTCCGAAACGGGTCCGGATCGTTGGCAAGCACTGTGAGTCGGGCGACGTCATCGTCCACGACGCGGCGGTGCCGGAAGACCTCGTCGTCGGAGACATCCTCGCCACGCCGGTCACCGGTGCATACGGCCACACGATGGGTTCGAACTACAACATGGTGGTGCGCCCGCCGGTGCTGTTCGTCTCGGGTGGTGAGGCCCGTGAGGTCGTTCGAAGGGAGACCTACGACGACCTGCTGCGGCGGGATCTGGGGTAGCGGGGACCTTCAGCCCTTCGGCGGGAACCATCTCCCGCGTACGTTTGGCGTATGAGTTCGCCGGCACCCATCGCCATCGTCACCGGGGCGTCATCCGGCATCGGCAAGGCCATCGCAACGCACCTCGCCGCCGCTGGGTTTCGAGTGTTCGGATCTCGACTGCCGGATGAGCCGGATGCAGCGATTGCGGACCAAGCGCTCATCCCGCTCGATGTTGATGACGAGTCGTCGGTGGAGGCCTTCGTTGACGACGTGACGGCTCAGGCCGGCCGGATCGATGTGCTCGTGAACTGCGCCGGGTTCGGAATCGCAGGCCCGCTCGAGGAGACCACCGTCGACGAAGCGAAGGCGCAGTTCGAGACGAACTACTTCGGGGTCCACCGGATGTGCCGGGCGGTGTTGCCGATGATGCGCCGCCAGGGGAGTGGCCGAGTCGTGACCGTGAGCTCGATCGGCGGGCTGATCGCCTTGCCGTTCCAAGCCACCTACTCGGCCACGAAGTTTGCGCTCGAGGGCCTGATGGAGGCGTTGCGTCACGAGGTCCGTCCGTTCGGAATCGCCGTGTCACTCATCGAGCCCGCGGACTTCGCGACCGGATTCACGGCGAAGCGCCGTATCGCTCGAGAGGCCGGGAGTTCCGATTCGCCTTACGCCGACGCGTTCGTCACCGCGCTGGAGGTGGTCACGAAGGATGAGATTGGGGGATGGGAGCCGGATGCGATCGGGGAACTCGCCGTGAAGATCGTGACACGTCGACGGCCCAGGCTCCGGTACACCGTGGGACGACTCGATGAGCGATTCGCTTCGTGGCTCAAACGGGTCGTTCCCAACCGCTGGTTCGAACCGATCGTCGGCCACCATTACCAGCCATGAAAGCCCCTGTTCCCGCGCTCGAACTGTTCCATCAGATGGTGCGGATGCGCCGGTTCGAGGAAGCGCTGTCCGAACTGTGGCACCAGGGGCGCATCTCTGGAGAGCTGCACCTCGGTATCGGCGAGGAGGGCATCGTCGCCGGTGTGCTCGATCATCTCATCGAGGGCGACGCTCTCGCGCTCGACCATCGACCGACGCCGGCGTTGGTCGGACGCGGCACGGACCTCAGCCTGCTGGCCCTCGAGATGGTGGGCGCCGAGACGGGCCTCTGTCGCGGCCACGGCGGTCACATGCATCTCTTTGACCCGGAACGCCTGGCAGCGTCGTCAGGCATCGTGGGTGCGGCCGGGCCCATGGCGTGCGGCTTCGCCCTGAGCCACCAACGGCTGCGGCCCGGGCGGATCGCCGTGGCCTTCTCGGGCGAGAGCGCCATCAACCAGGGCATGATGCTCGAGTCGCTGAATCTCGCGGCTGTGTGGGAGCTACCCGTGCTGTTCGTGGTGAAGGACAACGGGTGGGCCATCACGACCCGCTCGGCTGAGATGACCGGCGGCACCCTGCGGAAACGGGCCGAAGGATTCGGCATCGCCTATACGAAGGTGCGGGGTGCCGACGTCGGCGCCGTGTGGAGGGCCGTTGGCCCGATGATCGACGACCTCCGGCGTGGCCGTGGCCCCGCAATGCTGCACGCCACTTGTCATCGCCCGAGTGGGCATTTCGAACATGACCCGCTGATCCGGATGGTCACGAGCCCGCGCGAATTCGCCGCTGAGTCGGGCCCGCTCACCCGATCGCTCGCGGACGGGAGTGGCGGCCGGATCCGAGACCGGATCGGCGGCATGCGTCGGGTGATCAGCACGGCGGCCGGGATGCGGGTCCATCTCTCCAAGCGCCGGGGTGACCCCGTCACCCGGCTGGAACAGACGCTCGACGCGACGGCTGTCGCCCGTGTTCGAGCTGCAGTCGAGAAGGAGATTCTCTCCACACTCGCCGAGGTCGGTTCGCCATGACGGAGTTCGGCGCTGCGATCGATCTCGCCCTGGGCCACGCAATGGTGGATGACCCGAAGATCGTCGTGTTTGGCGAGGACACGCCGCTGTTGCGCCGGGAGTTGCTCGTTCGTTTTGGCCCGGAGCGGGTGCGTCCGACGCCGATCAGTGAGTCGGCCTTCCTGGGTGCGGCTGTCGGCGCTGCCCTCGGCGGTCTGCGTCCCGTCGTCGAGGTGCAGCTCGTCGACTTTCTCATGGTTGGCCTCTCTGCCCTCGTGAACGAGGCGGCCAAGATCGAGGCGTTCTCCGGTGGACGCTGGAACGTCCCGATCGTGGTCCGGGCCACGTGCGGTGGCGGTTACGGCGACGCGGGCCAACACGAGCAGGCTTTGTGGGGCATGCTGGCCGGAGTCCCCGGTTTGGCCGTGGTCGTTCCATCGACACCGGCCGACGCTGCAGGACTCATGCGAGCCAGCATCGAGAACGACGGCCCGGTGGTGTTCCTCGAGCACAAGCTCCTGTCGCGTCAATGGCGTGATGCGATGGCAGGCGGGCGGCGGGAGTCAGTCACGTTCGATGTTCCGCCCGATGGAGCGGACGGCCCCGTCCTCGACCCACCTCCGCCGGTGCCGCTCGGGTCGGCGATCGAACGGCGGCTCGGCGGCGACGTCACGTTGATCTCCCTCGGCGTTGGCGTACACCGCTGTCTCTCCGCATCCGAGGAACTGGGGGAGCGGGGCGTGGAGTGCACCGTCATCGACGTGCGCAGCGTGGCTCCACTCGACCGGGCGGCGATCGAAACCGCCGCCAGGCGCACCGGGCGCGTCGTTGCGGTCGACGAGGACTACACCCGCGGCGGGTTGTCCGGAGAGATCGCTGCGGTCGTCGCCGAGGCGGGCATTTCCGCGCGGTTTGCCCGGGTGACGACGGAAGACACGATCCCGTATGCCCGGCACCTCGAAGATGCCACCTTGCCGAACGTGGACCGCATCGTGAGCGCAGTCGAGTCACTGCTCGACTGAGCCGATCAGGCGCCGAGTCGGGATCGTGCCCGCCACAGCCGGATCGCGGTCAACGGTCCGAAAACGAGGCTTGCGCCGATGATCGCCTTCTCGATCTGCATTTCCGGGGTTGACTCACGCAGGTTGCCCCGGCGAAGGTCGAACAGAAGGTCCATCAATGCGAGGAAGACATTCGCCGAGCCGGCGGCGATACCGAGCGGGACCGCCGCGGGACGCTGCTTCCAGAGCTCACGAGCCGCTGCGACGTAGAGCACGGCCATGTAACCGTCGGCGAGAGGGAAGGACTCCTCGAAAGCGACGTATTCGGGATCGTCGGCGGACTGCACACGCCCCTTGGTGAACCAGTCGATCCAGTACGCCGCGGTCAATGCTGCTGCGATCGCCATCGCGCCGGCGTGAATCCGATCACCGAGTCCCGCACGATTCGCCATCGATCCTCCTCAGTCTGCCGCTGCGACTCGAATCTCATCACCGGTGGTGATGGAGCCGGCAGCAATGATGCTGGCATACCAGCGACTCCAGCCCGGATGATCGTCGTGATCGATTCGGTCGTAGTTGCGATCAACGAACCACCGGGCGTTCTTGGCGCAGGGCGTTGCGGGATAGGTGATCTCGGCGATCACCGAGTCTCCGATCTCGAGCCGCATTCCCGGTTTCATGGTCGCCCAGTCGAGGCCGGTGATCGTGAGGTTCTCGCCGGTGCTCCCGGGCTCGATTGGGTGGCCCTCCGCCTGCAACGCCTCGATCACTTCGAGTGAGTAGAGGCAGAGCGCCTGTTCCGGGCGGCCGTGGTGTTTGCGATTCGCCTGGTTGTCGCGCAGGATCCCGCGCACGTTCACGAAGGCCTCTTCCACAGCCAGCTTGGGAACACCACCGTCGGAGACGCTGATCTGGTGAATCGAGGCAGACATGACGGGAGCGTAGCTCCCGGGTCCCAGGTCTCACGTCTCAGGCCCCAGGTCCCAGGTCTCATGTCTCAGGTCCACTTGTGACTTGTGACTTGTGACCTGTGACCTGACCTGAGCGATGGTCGGCATAGCGGTTGCCGCGTGGCGAGAGCGATGGGAGTGACCGTTGGGCCGCCTACCATCGCGGCTCTATGGAGAACACGGTTGGAATTGGCCTGCTCGGCGCAGGCACCGTCGGCGGAACGCTGATTCGTCGACTGGTCGAAGAACACGAAGCGATCGGCGCCAAGACGGGCCTGGACCTCCAGGTGCGTCGCGTTGCGGTGCGTGATCCGGACAAGCCGCGGGATTTCACCCTGCCGCCCGGCGTACTGACCGAAGACGCGATGAAGGTCGTCACCGATCCGTCGGTTGGTCTCGTCGTCGAGGTCATGGGCGGGCAGGATCCCGCGTTCGATCTCGTGCTCGCTGCGCTCGATGCCGGTAAGCCGGTCGTCACCGCCAACAAGGAGCTGATTGCGGCCCGCGGTCCCGATCTGATTGCGGCGGCCGAGCGCCAGGGGGTGCCGCTCCTGTTCGAAGCTGCCGTCGGCGGAGGCATCCCGATCATTCGGCCGTTGTCGGAGACGCTTGCCGGTGAGCAGATTGCCCGCGTGATGGGCATCGTGAACGGCACGACCAACTTCATCCTGACCCGCATGTCCGAAGACGGACAGGAGTACGAAACGGCGCTCGAGGAAGCGCAGGTCCTCGGATATGCCGAGCCGGATCCAACTGCCGATGTCAGCGGCGCCGACGCTGCAGCGAAAGCGGCGATCCTCGCCTCGCTCGCGTTCGGGACATGGGTCGGGCTCGACCAGGTGTACCGGGAAGGCATCGAGAAGGTCTCGGCCCTCGATATCCAGTTCGCTGCGGAACTCGGCTACGTCATCAAGCTCCTCGCCGTCGCAGAACGGACCGGGCGGGGCGTGTGCGCCCGGGTGCATCCGGTGATGTTGCCGGCCGAACACCCGCTGGCATCGATTCGGGGAGCGACCAACGCGATCTACATCGAGGGCCCATCGATTGACGAGCTGCTGTTCGCCGGTCCCGGAGCGGGCGGCGAGCCGACGGCCTCGGCGGTGCTCGGTGATGTGATCGACGCTGCTCGCGAGCTCCTCGCGGGAGCGGTCGTTGCGCCGCGGATCCGCTTCGCCGCAGGTGCGCTGGCCGACTTCGGCGACGTGACGACGAAGTGGTCGGTCCGTCTGCTCGTTGACGACGAGCCCGGCGTGTTGGCCCAGATCGCTGCTGCGTTCGGTGAATCCGATGTGAGCATCAAGTCGGTGTGGCAGGAGGGCCAGGGGAGCGAGGCAACCCTGCTCATCGTCACCCACGGTGCGGCCGAGGGCCGCCAGCGTGTCGCCGCCGACACCCTCCGGCACCTCGAGCCGGTGCGGGAGGTCGAATCGGTGATCCGGGTGGAGAGCCCCGAGGCATGAGCTGGCCGGGCCTCATCGAGGCGTACCGAGATCGGTTGCCCGTCGATGACGAGACGCCGGTCGTCACCCTGCTGGAAGGCGATACGCCATTGATCCCGGCGCCGGGGCTGTCGGCCGAGGTCGGGCGAGACGTCTACCTGAAGTTCGATGGGGCCAACCCGACCGGCTCGTTCAAAGACCGCGGCATGACGATGGCGGTGTCCAAGGCGATCCAGTCGGGCGCACGCGCCGTGGCGTGTGCGTCCACCGGCAACACCTCAGCTTCGGCTGCCGCCTACGCCGCCCGGGCAGGGATCAAGTGCGTCGTGATCCTGCCTGCCGGCAAGATCGCTCGCGGCAAGCTGGCGCAAGCATGGGTGCACGGCGCAACGATCGTCGCAATCGACGGCAACTTCGACGACGCCCTTGCACTCGTGCTCGAACTGACCTCGAGCCACGACGTCGCCCTCGTCAATTCCATCAATCCCTACCGGATCGCCGGTCAACAGACGGCCGCCTGGGAGATCATCGACACCTTGGGTGACGCTCCGACGGTGCATGCACTTCCCGTTGGGAACGCCGGCAACATCACCGCGTACTGGAAGGGGTACACCGCCGCCGACACGTCTCCGTTCATGTGGGGATTCCAGGCGGCCGGTGCGGCTCCGCTCGTGTTCGGCGAGATCGTCGAGCAGCCCGAGACGGTGGCCACGGCGATCCGGATCGGGAATCCGGCGTCGTGGGACCATGCCGTGGCGGCTCGTGACGAGTCGGACGGGCGAATCGAGGCGGTGACCGACGAGGAGATCTTGGCTGCCTATCGGTTCGTCGCGAGTGTGGACGGTGTGTTCTGCGAGCCGGCATCAGCGGCGCCGGTGGCCGGGATCTTGAAGTTCAAGGACGAACTGCCGGAAGGCAACGTCGTCTGTACGTTGACGGGGCACGGGTTGAAGGATCCGGATACCGCAACGGCGGACTTCGGCGAGGTTGCGCCAATTCCGCCGACACTCGACGCAGTGCTCGAGAAGCTCGGATGGTGAGCAGCTCAGGGTCTGCGCCGATGGGGTGGACGCCCGCTCGGATCGCCGGGATCGTCCTGTTCACCGTCGTTGTCTCGTACCTGTTGGTGATCGGTGGTCGAGCACTGCTGGCCAGCGATGAGGATCCGATTGCAGGCCTCGCCGAACAAGCGGTCTACCAGCGGCTGGTGGTGCTCCCCGAGGATGCGGACATCGTGATCGAACCGGCGTGGGCCGCAACGTTCTACGGGACGGTGTTGATCCGTCCCGAGCAAGCCGACTCGTTGCTACCGGGCGGCGAGTTCCTGCCGGGTGGTGGCGACTCGAACGACCCGGCGTTCTCGTACCAGCAGTACACGACGGAGGGGGAGTGGACCTGTCTGGCCTACGTCGATCTCCACGATGCCGATCACCCGAGTCCGTTGATCGCCGTCGAGCAGCTCGAGTCGGAACGCCGCGCTGCGATCGAATCCGGCGAACGGGTGTTGGCAAACGTCGGCACGATCTGTGGCACCGAGGATCAGTTCCCCAACCGGTAGCGATGGTCTCAGCGCCGGTGATCGGTCGAGCGGGCGCTCTGCAAGAACGGCGCAGCTCGGTCCCTGCGCCCGGGGGTGCCCCGCTTGACCGCGTTCTCCAAAAGGAAGAAGAGGTACCCGATCACGCCGACGATCGGAACGAACAGCAGGAGCAGTACCCACTTCACGACCTCGCGGGTCCGCAACGTGTTCCGGTTCCGCATGAAGTAGATCACGCCGAGCGCCTGGAGTCCGAGGTGCACGACGATCCAGGATGCCAACCAGGGGTCCATTGGGCCCTCCCTTCTGCTCAATCTCCGCCCGGCGAAGCCAAGGGTCGGAAGACGAACGTTGGCGTGCTGACCAGATCGGCGGCCGTCTGATCCGGGTTCTCTGCGAGATAGGTCTCGATCATCCGGTGGCCAAGTGTGTACCCCGCCCACTGCGGGATTTCGGTCGTACCGGGGAAGAACCAATCGCTGTAGCTGAAGTCGCTGGTGTCCAGCAGCGGCCGAGCCTCGTCCATGATCGCCTGGGTCTGTGTCTCCGGGAACGCATTTGACCAGGGGAAGGGCGGTGTGCCGAGGAGTTCTTCGGCAAAGTGGTCCCGGAGACCCGCAATGACCAATTCGTCCAGCAGCGTTGGAGGTGCGGATGTGTCGATGGTCCGTACACGCGCCAGGTCGTACAGGGCGCTGGCCACCATCGATGGGAGCCGTTCGGCCAACACCTCGTCGAGTTCCGGATGCCAGGGATCGATCGCGATCACCACTGAGTCGATGTCGGCGTAGGACCAACCGACCCCGAAGTCTGGCGCGATTGCTCCGGGGATGTCCGGGGACACCGTCACCCGGACCCCTTCGACATCGATCACTTTCGCGGCCAAAGCGTTGGTTTCCTCGATCAGTCCCGTGATGGTTGCCGCGTGAGCCGCGAGCTTCCCATCAGGGTCGTTGAAGACGATCTCCACGGCGGCATCCGCCGCAGGAGGCGTCGGGTCGTTCGTCTCGAGGATGTTTGCGATGATGCCCCCCAGGGCACCGATCACGACGACGGCGGCGAAACCGACGGCGACGGTGCGCCACCTCCGACGCCGATCGCCGGCGGGCGGTCGATGGTGATCACGAAGATGTGTGCGTTCCATGGTGTCCATATCGCGGCCCCTTTCGAGCGCGTCCTCGTCATGGAGGCCACCGAGAGCGGCGGGCGACGCCGGAAGCAAGCCGGGAACGTCCATTTCTGGCGCTTGGCTGAGCAGGCGGGTCACCGAGGCGGCTTCTTCGGAACCGACGAGCTGGCGCGGATGTGGAACCGGGTTGGCGTCCCGGACCCAGGTCTCCAGCAGCTGCAGATCGTTTCCGTTCATTCGGTGGGCTCCTCTGTGAGCAGGTCGGTTCTATCCCTGCTCATCACTCCATGTCCGGATTGCTGAGAAACGCTTCGTAGCCGTCGAAGTGCCCGTCCGTACCGCTGCTCTGCAGCATGGCGTGAGCACTGCATGAGCTTGGCGATCTCGTCGTAACTCGCCTCTTCCCAGAGGCGAAGCGCAAGGATCTCGCGATCCTGTGGGCGAAGCCGGTCGAGCGTGGCCATAACCTCACGGTCTCGCTCGCGGCGCACCACCACCGTCTCGGGCAGGGGTGCGGATTCTCCGGTCGTCGTTGTGGCCTTCGCACGCAGTCGCCTCATCCGACGCAGCGTCCGATGCTGGTTGCGCAGCACATTGCGGGCAACGCCGAAGAGCCAGGGTCGAGCTTCGGTGTCCGATGGCACGTCGCCGATCCGACGCCACGCCGTGAGAAACACGTCTGCAGTTGCGTCGACTGCATCATCACGGTCCAAGCGGCGCAGGAAGTAGGCGAGCACGTCCGGCTGATGCTGCTCATACAGACTGCGGAACCGATGTGCTTCGTCCACGGCGGCAACCATCCAGAATCCAGACACCCATACATGTCCGTCTGGGTACAGACCCTCTCTCTCGATTGCGCTCGCGCGTTGAACGTGCCACCAGAGGACAACGGCACTCCGCTGGGCAGATCAATCGGTCGTGCGCTGGAAGAGGTAGGCGAATGACGGTTTGGTGTATGCGATGCCCCGGCCCAACTCGTGCAGTGCCTCTCGTGTGATCTCGGTCGGCCGCTTGGGAATCAGGTAGTCGTCCAGGTCACGCTGCGAGATCGTGTAGTTGCCGGACCGGGACCTCACCACCGCTGCGAGTCGATACCCCGGAGTGATCGAGGCCATGGCCGCATCTCCGTGGGACGGGTTGACCAGTAGCCATCCTCCGGGTCGCAGGTACCTGGTGCAGTGCTCGGAGATGAACCCGGCATAGAGCGACACCAGGAGGCCGACCGAATGGTCCGCAACGTCGAGGTCGGTCTCGTAGTCGGCGCCGATGAATCGCCACTGCGCCGTCGTGGTGTCGACCCTGTGCTGCTCGATGATCTCGTCGACACCGGATGTGTCGGCAAAGAACCGGGCGGCGTTCCGGTTGTTGTCGACGTAGGTCACCGAGTCGAAGACGAAGGACGCAGCCACGTCGACGAACGATCCTGGGTACAGCACGTTGGTTTCGCCGACGAAGGTGCGAACCGCGCTGAACAGGCGGAGACGATCGCCGGGGTGGCGGTTCTGCTGGTCCCACAGTCTCCGGGTCGAGTCGCGCATCTCATGAGGATGCCATGACGGGTGTCTGCCCGGCCGGAAGTCGGCGTTGGCTAGGGCCCGCGGGCGGGGTGGTGGAAGTGGTAGGTGCCGGTTGTGGTCTTGGTGATGGTCCAGTGGGTGTTCTCGACCAGGGTGTGGTGTCGTCGGCACAAGAGGATCAGGTTGTTCAGGTCCGTGG